>JANQGN010000605.1 GCA_028277295.1 Rhodospira sp. | reverse complement strand
CGGCGTCCTGCTGCTCCACGGCGGCGGCGATGGATCCGGTCACCTCGTTGATCCGGTTGATCACCTTGGCGATGCCCTCGATCGCCGCGACCGCCGTCTGAGTCTCGGCCTGCACCGTGCTGATCTGGCGGCCGATGTCCTCGGTGGCTTTCGCCGTCTGCCCGGCCAGGGCCTTGACCTCGTTGGCGACGACGGCGAAGCCCTTGCCCGCCTCGCCGGCCCGCGCGGCCTCAATGGTGGCGTTGAGCGAGAGCAGGTTGGTTTGACTGGCGATGTCGGTGATCAGGTTGACCACGTCGCCGATCCGCCGGGCCGCGCCGGCGAGTCCGGACACCACATGGTTGGTCCGATCCGCCTCGGAGGCCGCGTGTCGGGCGATATCGGCCGACTGCTGAACTTGCCGCCCGATCTCGCTGATCGACGAGGAGAGCTGCTCGGCGGCGGTGGCCACCGTCTGAACGTTGCTCGACGCCTGTTCGGAGGCGACGGCGACCGTGGTCGCCTGGGTGTTGGTCTGCTCGGCGATGGAGGCCATGCGCGCGGCCGTCGCGTCAAGCTGGGTGGCGGCGGCGGTCACGGCGCTGAGAATATTGCCGACACCCTGGTCAAACGCGCGATTGAGGGCCTCGATCCTCTTGCCGCGCTCGTCGCGCTTGCGTGCCTCCTCCCATTGCTCGGCGGACAGTTCATCGGCCTTCATCATGCTCTGCTTGAAGACCTCGACCGCCTTGGCCATGTCGCCGACCTCATCTTTCTGATCGCGGGCGGGAATCTCCGTGGTGTAATCGCGATCGGCCAGGCGCTCCATGGCCGCGCCCATGGCCCGGACCGGGCGCGTGATGCTGGCGCCAATGGCGACGGCGAAAGCAATGGCGATCGCCGAGGCCACAAGGCCCCCCACGACCACGGCCAGGATAGCGGTGTCATAGATCCCCTCGCCGCGCCTGACCATCTCTTGGGCGACATCGGTATGCGCCGACAACAGCGCCGCCGCCGCGTCCTTGGCCGCGGAGAACTGTGGCAGGGTGGTGGTGGTCAGAAACACGCCGAGGCGTTCATAGCCCTCTCGGCTGTCCTCTTGGGCGAGGCGCTCGGCGCCCTGGAACCCGTCCTGAACGTAGACGCGAAGCTCGTCCTGGAACGCCGCCAGCTTGGCCGGAAACATGGTGCCGGCGTCGGTGCGTCGATAGGCCGCGAGTTCGTCCTGAAGCGCGGCCATGGCGGCGTCCGCGGCGTCCAAATGCAAGGACACCGGATGATCATGATAGGCGGCCGCATCCAGGTCTGGATGGTGCAGCGACGCGGCGTAGAGTTGTTGAAAACTCTCCCGCAGGCGTTCGTTGATTTCCGCGAACTGTGTCACGGGGACTTGCGCCTTGTTTCTGGTGTCCACGAGCGCCGAGTACACGGATGACGTCGTGACCAGCCCAATGGCGCCGATAACAACCAGAGCAAGAACCGTGACCACGGTAAGCAGAACCAAGCGAACTCCAATTTTCACCTTGGTCAGCATTTTGGTTGCCTCTCGTCAAAAACAGCACCCGACGGCCGTGAGTCCGGTCCGTCGGAACGACGCCCCCTCGGTCTTCTCGGACACCAGCGAGAGCTGATGCATGCCTGCGATATACATTCATTCTCGGAAACTAGGATGCCGCAGCGTCAAAGACAAGGCCAAACACCATCCTTGCCAATGATTTGTTTTCGCACACGCACCCAAAAGTATGTCCAAGACCCTTTCAAATGGAAATTCAGTCCTTCTTTGGAAGCTTTGTTGATATTTATTTTAAATACAACCTCGTTCTTTCGTCCTATCCCTTTCGGCATAGCGGCGCCCCCTCCCCCTTTTGTCCCAATGCAGACGGATGACACGGCTATCGACCTTCCGCCTTTTGGGCGAACACCATGCCGACATCCGCGAAAACGCGAACGGCCGCCATCCCGTGCCACCGATCCCAACGCACCGCGTTCGACCGTGCCGTGGTTTTCCAGTTAGAGCATGTTGCGCGATTTCTGACTCGCCCAGCATACTCTAACAATTTGTTTTTCAAGCAAATCGTCCCCAAAAGATCTTCCAGGGCGATCCGTGCCAGATCGCTCGGGATTTGCTTTGGCGTTCAACGGCGTGCGCACCCTTCCGAGATCCCTCCGCCCCTTTGGGGCGTTCGGGATGAGGACACTATGCGTCCCCATTTTGGGGGGAACGGATCGATGCCGCGCGGCCGATGCGCCGCGCGCATCCGCCATCGACACGGGTGCCGGCATCGTGAAAAAGGAGGCAGCCCGCGCACGACCGTCACGGCCGGTCAGGATGCCCCTTCGGCCGCCCGTTGCGCCTCCCGCTCGGCGCGGCGCGCCAGATAGGCGGCCAGCTTGTCGCGCCGCCAGGCCTCGGCGTAGTCACGCGCCTCGGCCTGAGCCTCGGCCCGCTCCGCCTCCAGGCGCGCCTGCTCGGCCTGACTGGCGGCGTCGATCTCGGCCGCGCGCGCGAGGATGTCACGCACGGGCGGGACGTTGGCCACGGCGCGGAAGTCCTGCACCTCCCGCCAGGCGATGCGGAACTTCTTCATGTAGCGTTCCGCGAAATGCGGGGTCGCCGAGTGATAGCGCGCCACGGACCGCGTCCAGGAGCCAGTCTCGGCATGGAGCCGGGTAAGGAAGTCAACCGCGTAGGCAACGTTGGCGCGCGGCTCAAACGCCTTGTCCAGCGTCGGGAACGCGTCGCCGTGGTAGCGCAGGTTGATCTGCATGCAGCCCACGTCGATGTTGGTCACGCCGCGCGCCTGAAGCGCCCGAACATGGGCGATCGCCTCGACCTTGGTGCGGAAGAACCTGCCGTCCGGACCGCTGGTGACCGTCCACGGCCAGGCAATTCTTGCCTGGCGGCGTTCGTCCCAGCGCCCCGACTCGACCAGCGAGATGGCCGTCAGGATATGCAGCGGGATGTGACTGGTCTGCTCTTGCCGCGAGGTCTGGTCGTAGCAGAGGGTGTCGGCGGCGTCGTAGGCCGCGTCGGCACGGGCGTCCCCGGACCCAAGCGAGCCAAGCCCCACCGCCATCAACAGCGCCAGGACCATTCGCGCGGCCGCCCCGACCCAGGGGACCCGGGCGGACGCCGGGCGGACGCGCGACGGCGGTAGCGGTGCGAGGGCGATGGACGACTGGGCCATGGTGGGGATCCGGGGTCGCTTGGTCACGATCGGTGGATGACCAGGCAAGCCCCGTGCCAGCGGCCCGCCCGCCAGGGCCGTCACCAGGGCTCCGAACGCGGATGGACGATCGTTCATGAGTCTCGATCCGAGAGGGTCAGGACCATCGATGGAGATCCTTCGGTCGCTCCGCCTCCTCAGGATGAAGCCCTTAAAAAGTGAAAACCCTCATCCTGAGCGTCCGCAGGACGCGAAGGATCTCCCTCGGAGCCATGAACCCTTATACCAACGGTCATTAACCATGACCGTTGAAGTCCGTGGCCGGCCCGCTCCCCCACCCGGCCACCCACGACAGTATGCTTGGGGTGGCCGGGTGGGGGAGCGGGCCGGTGCGG
>JANQGN010000569.1 GCA_028277295.1 Rhodospira sp. | reverse complement strand
CTGAGGAAGCGGAGCGACCGAAGGATCTCCATCGCGTGCTCCGGTCCTCTCGGAAGGCGCTTCTTAAACGATCGTCCATCCGCGTTCGGAGCCCTGACCCTACGCCCCATCTGCTCGCCAGAACGAGAGGTGCCGGTCATTCTCAATAAACGCTGGTCTTAAAGCACATCCCGAGCGATCCGGCACGGATCGCCCTGGAAGACTTTTTGGGAACGATTTGCTTCAATATCAATACATTAGGGCGTTCTTGGCGAGTCAGTTGCCGTCGAAAACGCCCTAGTCATCCCTGAAAGAAAGACCGAGGTGATAGCGCACGGCTTCCATGTCACCCAGATCACCGACGACCCGGGCCGGCAGCGAATCGACCCGGATAAGGGTCGGCGTGGCGAGAATGCGGTCCGCCTCGGCCCGTTCCGGGTGTTCGCCCACATCGATCACTTCGACGTCCCCAAGGGTCCGGGCATTGGTGATGGCCCGGCGCATGGTCGCCGATCGCCCCAGGATGAACAGCCGGAGCGGCACCGCCGGTCGTAATGTGCCGTCCTCTTGTGTCATCCATTGCCTCCTCTCGCAATCCTGACATGCTCCGCATCGTTGGCCAAACCGGCGACGCGCCGTTCCAGGGTCGCGATCTCGGTACGCAGGGACTCCATGGCCGCTTCGCGTTCCAACTCGGTCTGAGCGACCCGGGCATCAAAAGTGATCGGCAATTGACTCATCTCTTTCTTGAGGCGACCCAGTTGCTGTTGGGCCTCGTCGCGTTCGAAGGCCTCCACCTGCTCCCGCATCAACTTTTCCGTGCCGAACACATAGCTGCCGGCGCCTGTGTAAGCATCCTCTATGGCGATCCCGTCGCTGGAGATGCGGAACTCCTTGAGCTGGGAGGAGGTCGCCGCGCCCCGCCCTTTCAGGACCCGAATCAGGCGGACATATTCGCCCGACTGCCGATACAACTCGACACGGATCCAGACGTCCAGCAATGACGACAGGCCCAGAATACTTCCGGTCTGTTCGGTATCGGTCAACAACTCGGCGAAAATCAGAGTGATTGCATTCGCCTTGCAGACATCGATCAGGCGCAGCAGCATCCCTTTCACGGCCGATGTCTTGCCCAGGTCGTTCAAGGCGGTCACGGCGTCGATAATGAGATAACCCGGCCGCTCCTCCAGGACCACGCGGGTGATTCGGATCAGATGCTCTTCCAACCCGTAATCGACCGATCGCACCAACTGGATGTCCAGGCGCTTGGTCTCGATCAGCGTCCCCACGTCCAGCCCCACGCCGCCGAGATCATGGCACAGTTCCGTCTTGTCCTGCTCGAAGGTCAAATAGAGGCCGGTCATCCCGGCGGCGCACAGGCCGACGGCCAACTGTCCGAGGACCGTGCTCTTACCGGTGCCGGAAGCCCCCGTGATCATGACCGCGCTGCCGCGGAACAGGCCACCGCCCAGCAACTCGTCGAGGCGAGTGTGCCCCGTGCTCACCTTGTCCCCACGCGACTGGTACACGCTGTCCATGCCGGTGATGGGAATCAGCCTTGGACCCGACTCGTCGATCAGGAACGGGTAGGCATTGGTGCCATGCCCCACGCCACGCATCTTCGGCACCCGCAGCGTACGGGTCATGAGCCTGTTCTCGACCGTCTGGTTCAGTTCAATGATCGTATCCACGGCATAGGTGACAGGGGTCACGCGTTCGGGATCATCCACCCCCATGGTGATCAGGGTGGTGACGTTCGCGTCTCGCAGCAACCGCAACAGCGCCAGGGTGGTCTCGCGCGCGATGCCCTCGGGATCGAAGGCATAGGCCAACCGGTTCAAGTCGTCGATGCACAGCCGGGCATCCTCCGGCGTCCGGCCATTGACACGCAGGGCGGCGTCAATCCGGACCTTGACCACATCGAGGTTATACTGCCCTTCCACCATCTCGTCGTGGATCGGACGCAGATCGACGAAGACCAGCAGCCCATCCGCCAAAATGCGGTCCACCGGCTGGCCCAGGGCCTCCATATAGGACGCCAGCCGCTCGGGCGATTCCGTGCAGGTGGCGAACACCGCACGCTGGCCCCGGGCCGCCGTCTCCGCCGCGAACTGAAGCAGAAACAAGGTCTTGCCACAGCCCGCCGGACCAAGAAGCAGGGTTGGCGTCCCCGCCACGTATCCCCCCGCCAACACCCTGTCCAAACCCGGGACGCCGCTACCGATCTGGTCGACACTCATGGCCCATTCCTGCTTGTTGTTGCGCTTCGCGGGGCGGGAGCCTCCCCGACCGCACTCCCCAAACACGCGGACATCCCGCCAAGCAGCAATTCGTTATGCTTGCGTCTCAGAATATCATACCGGCCGGCACCGCCGCCATCAGCAAAGCGAGAGATGCTCAGCAAAAACTCGGCAAAATATACAAACTGTGTCGCCCGATGGATCCGGTGCCCGAATCCCGATGGCGGCGTTAGCCAAGCCCGGTCGACCCGAACCCGCCCGCCCCGCGCGACGTGTCCGGCAGAGCCGCGACCGGCGCCCAATGCACCCGCGTCACCGGCGCAATGACCAACTGGGCGATTCGGGTTCCCCGGGTGACGACAAAGGGGCTCTCACCGAAATTGATCAGGACAACACTGATCTCGCCACGGTAGTCAGCATCAACGGTGCCGGGGGCATTCAACACCGTCACCCCATGACGCGCGGCCAGGCCGGAGCGCGGCCGCACCTGGGCCTCGTATCCCTCCGGCAGGGCGATGCGGATGCCGGTGGGGATCATGTGGCGCGTCCCGGGGGCCAGTTCAACCCTTCCGGAGACCGCCGCCAGCAGATCCATCCCCGCCGCCCCCGGCGTGGCGTAGGCGGGCAGGTCCAGGCCGGCCCCGGCCTCGGTGCGCATCACCGACACGGACACGGAAACGGAAACGGGACCGGCGCCGCTCATGCCGTGCCCCCCGACAGGGTGGCGGCGACGCGCGCGGCCAGGCGCTCGGCCACGGCGGTCTTGTCCATGGGCGGCCAGGGCTCGACCCCATCCTCGGTGATCAGATGCACCGTATTGCGGTCGCCGCCGAAGGTTCCCGTGGCCGCGCCCACGTCGTTGGCCACGATCCAGTCGCAACCCTTGCGCGCGCGCTTGTCGCGGGCGTGCTCCATCAGGCGTTCCGTCTCGGCGGCGAAGCCCACCACCAGGCGCGGTCGATCCGGCCCGGGCTCGGACAGCGTCGCCAGGATGTCCGGATTGCGGGTCAGGGCCAGGGTCAAGGTCTCCTGCCCGGGCGCCTTCTTCAGCTTCTGGGGCGCGCTGTCGGCGGCGCGCCAGTCGGCCACGGCCGCGGCGCAGATCGCCACGTCGGCGGGCAGCGCCGCCCGGCAGGCGTCCAGCATGGCCCGGGCGCTGTCCACGGGCACCACGCCGACCCCCGCCGGATCGTCCAGCCGCACCGGCCCGGTGACCAGGGTCACGGCCGCGCCCAACCGCGCCAGCGCGGCGGCGATGGCATGCCCCTGCTTGCCCGAGCTGTGGTTGGCGATGTAGCGCACCGGATCGATGGCCTCGTGGGTGGGGCCGCTGGTGACCAGGGCGCGGACCCCGGAGAGCGGCCCCCCCGGTCCGGCGGCCGCCCCGGCCTTGCCCGGATGGGCGGCGATGGCCGCGAGGATCGCCCGTGGTTCGGCCATGCGCCCGGGTCCGTACTCGCCACAGGCCATGTCGCCGTCGTCCGGCCCCACCACGGCGACACCCCGGTCCCGCAGCAAGGCCATGTTGGCCCGGGTGGCCGGGTGGTCCCACATGCGCACGTTCATGGCCGGCGCCACCAGGACGGGCGCGTCCGTGGCCAGCAGCACCGTTGTCGCCAGGTCGTCGGCCAGGCCATGGGCCATGCGCGCGAGCACGTTGGCGGTGGCCGGGGCCACCACCAACAGGTCGGCGTCGCGCGACAGCTGAATGTGCCCCATCTCGGCCTCGTCGGTCAGCGAGAACAGGTCGTCATAGACCTTGTCCCCGCTCAGGGCCGACAGCGACAGTGGCGTGACGAACTGACGCGCCGCGGCGGTCATCACGCAGCGCACCCGAGCGCCCCGCTCGCGCAGGCGGCGGATCAGGTCCAGCGTCTTGTAGGCGGCGATGCCGCCGGCGACGATCAGCAGGATACGGCGATCCTCAAGCATGGCCATGGGTCCCGGTCGCGGTGCTGGGGGTGTCGACGCCGACAGTAGGCGCCCCGCCCGGCCACCGCAAGGCGACGCGCCTGTGACGCAGGGTGATCGCATATGGACCGGAAGGGTTTGGCCTGCTGGACCAAACGACCATCGCACCAGACATCATCGGCGGCATGGTTGGCGAAGATACTCTTGAGATGTCATTGCGAGCCCTCGTCGCCAGACGGGATACGATCCGGGGGGCATGGCAATCCAGGGGCGGAGGGCGGTGCGCCCTGCCCTGGAGCGCGTCGGCTTCGCCTCGCGATGACGAAGGATGACGGACCAAGCGTCCAGTGACCAAAGGCGATCATCCTGCCTGTCACACACCGCTAGTGTGGTGGATTTGAAGTTTCTATTACTTTTTCGGGAAGCGCCGGAAGGAACTTCAAATCCATAAACCACACTAGAATCATATCGTTACTAGTGTCCTGATTGAATCCGAAGTTCGTCCAACACCTGCGGAACAACGTAACGAACTTCGGATTCAGGACACTAGGGCGTTTCCCCGGTGTACCGCTCACCCCGACCTGTATCCGCGCGCCCTCGCCCATGCCGACCGGCAGCCGATCCAGATCGCCAGGGCTCCGAACCCGGATGGACGATCGTTCATGAGTCACGATCCGAGAGGGCGCGGGGCATCGATGGAGATCCTTCGGTCGCTCCGCTTCCTCAGTGTCTGTCCGGAAAGCCGTGCAAAACACCACATATGGAATGCGATTCCGGCACAGGCACACAATATGTTGCGGTTCCCAAG
>JANQGN010000565.1 GCA_028277295.1 Rhodospira sp. | reverse complement strand
ACACCGGCGGAGAATGTACCGACGGTCAGGCCCCCGGCGACGCCAATGTGGGCCGCGTCGCGCCACGTGCCCGGCCAGGGGGCGCGGAGGGCCAGGGCGGTAAGGGCGACCACCCCGGCGGCGATCGCGAACCGCAGGGCCAGGAATGTCAGCGGCGGCGCGTGGGGCAGGCCCAGCTTGGCGCCGACGAACCCGGAGCCGTAGAGAACGACGAACAGCAGCGGCAAGGCCATGTGGACGGCCTCGCTGTCGGCGTCGGGTCGGGGCATGGCGGGACCGTATCGCGGGATGGTCATGGGTCGGGTCCTCCTGTGGGGGCGAGGGCGGGGCGGACGGTGCCGCGTGCCGCCGAGGAGGAACCCTGAGCCGTTCCGGTGCCGGACACGATGTCGGAATTCTAAAGGGGCCTTAGCCAGCCGGGCCGGCGTGTCGGGCGCCGTATCCTGGTCTTCCGGGAGGAGCCCACGCGACTCTGAAATGGTCCCGGAAAACTGGACAGGGGGGTGTGGTGGACTCCTTTGAGACGAGAGGAGCGTGACACGGCGAAGAGGTTCAGGGGCGCATGATCGCGACTGGCTAAACTCTCATCAAAGCCATGCGCCCAAACCCGGCGGACGGCTTATCCCCTTGTTTCCGGCCGGCAGGGTGTGGAGCGCGGTCCTCGTCCAGGAGACACCATCATGAGGTGCTCGCCGGGCCCTGGTGAATAAACCTGCGGTCGGATTTCCCGATCCGGGTCATGGCTTTCCGGTTTGGGGTGGCGAGGTGCTGTTGGGTGCGATTAAGATGCGTTCTCAATTTAATCCACCCTCTTTGGTGAGTGACACCGCCCATGACTTATGCGCCCCGCCGTCTTGCCGCCCTCGCCGGTCGCCGCAACCCCCGCCTGTCGCTCCTGTCCGCCACGGCACTGGCCGGGGTCGCGGCGAGCGCCCTGCCCACGCTGGCCCTGGCGGAAGACGAGACGATGGATGTGATCGCCTCCACCGACGGCCCGATTGTGCTTGACACGGTCAAGGTGACGGCCCGCCGCGCGGAGGAGGATATCCGCGACATTCCCTTCAGCGTCACGGTCATCGGGGGCGATGCGATCGAAGACGAGGGAACCCAGAATCTGGAGCGCACGCTCAACGCCACGCCGGGCCTGAACATCACGAGTTTCGGCGAGACCAACAGCTCCAGCATGAAAATCCGCGGCGTGGGCTCGTTGAGCCGCAGCAGCACGGACGACAACTCGGTGGCGCTCTACCTCGACGGCATGCCGCTCAATCCCGGCGACCTGTCGGCGCACATGCTGGACATGGAGCGGATCGAGATCCTGAAGGGGCCGCAGGGCACGCTGTTCGGTCGCAACAGCCAGGCCGGGGCCATCAACATGGTCTCGCGAAAGCCGACCGACACGCTTGAGGGCTATGTGCGCGGGGAGGTCGGCACCGGCTCGCAATACCTGACGGAGGGCGCCATTGGCGGCCCCATCGTCGACACCCTCAAGGGGCGGCTGGCGTTCCGCTACAGCGGGTATGACCTGTGGGTCGAGCGCGCGAGCACCGGCGAGCCGCTGGTGTCTCCCGAGGACATGGCCGTGCGCGGCACGCTCCTGTGGGAGCCGACGGAGAAGACCACGCTGACCGTCATCGGGAGCCACGAGACGCTGCGCGACCACGCCCCCATGATCGTGCTTCGCCCCTATGGGGACGCACCCGTCGCAGACGTTCCGGACGGCCGGCTGGAAGATGACAAGTGGAGCACACGGGTCTCGGCGGAACTGACGCACGAACTGCCGTTCGCCATCGCCACGCTGTACAGCGGCTACACCCGCACGGACCATCGCACCGTCCCGCCGCTCTACGAGGGCCGCCTGTTCGAGCGGCTCATCGGCTTCGTCCCCGACGGCGCGCGTACCCGGACGATGGCGCAGGATAACTTCAACCAGGAACTGCGCCTGTCGTCACGTCCGCAAGATGAGGTGTTCTGGGTGGCGGGCGCCAACTACTATCGCTCGGACCGAACGTTGCGCATGCGTGATTCCTTCGACACGTTCCGCGCCGCCCGCACCAGCAATGCCGACGTCGACCGGGACTACGGCATCGACAGCGTCGCCCTGTTCGGCGAGGCGACCTATCCGATCCTCGATACGCTGAGGGTGACCGCCGGCCTGCGCCACACCTGGGAGCACAAGACCTACGACGCCGTCTGGCGGGCGGTCGAGGACAACCCGAGCACGCTCCGGTTTGCCACCGATAGCCAGTCCCTGGACGAGGACTTCACCACCGGGCGGCTGGGCCTGTCCTATGACGTGATGCCGGAGCTCACCGTCTATGGCATGGTCGCCCGCGGTCACAAGTCGGGCGGCTGGAGCGAGTTCGGCTACGACATCGGCAGGGGGCTGTCGGATCAGCCGTTCGAGGCCGCCACCGTCGACAGCTACGAGGTCGGTGTGAAGTCCGCATGGCTTGACGGCGACCTGACCGTCAACGGCGCCCTGTTCTGGACGGAGACCGAAGATGACCACCTCATGCTCTTCGATATCAGGACCTACACGACCAGCCCCCACAACTTCGACACGGAGAGCAAGGGGGTCGAGCTGGACGCCACCTGGCGGATGGGCCACGGCTTCACCCTGGGCGGCAGCCTCGCCTACATCGACGCCACCATCACCGGCGTGCCGTCCGGTATCGCCACAGAGGTCGAGACGGGCAACCGGGTGCCCGATGTGCCGGAGTGGGGCTGGACCCTGTCGCTGAGCCATGACATGGACCTGCCGGACTTCCTGATGTTCGACGATCCGATGCTGACCACCACGGTCAGCAGCCAGTACGTCGGGGAACGGCCGGCCGACGCCGAGAACCGATTCGACTTCTACGCCTACAACCTTCTCGATTTCAGTCTGGGGTTGTCCACCGACACCGCGGAGATCTATTTCCGGGCCGACAACCTCCTGGACGAGCGCTATGATCTTTACGGTTATTACTATCCGGCATTCTCCCCTGGCGGGAACGACGCCACCATCGGCGGGCCTAGCCGGGGCCGGACCTTCGTGGTCGGCGCCAGCTACCACTTCTAGGGCGTTCTCGCAGGCAACTGAATCGTCGAAGACGCCCTAATATATTGGTATTAAGCAAATCGTCCCCAAAAGGTCTTCCTGGGCGATCCGTGCCGGATCGCTCGGGATTTGCTCTAGATCCGATCGCGATCACGCTGACGGATGAGAGCGTCGTGCGTGACATCGTTGCCGTGGTTTCTCGGGTCCCGGAGTCAGGGCGGGCGCGGGCGGATGGTCTCGGCCCGCCCGCGCGGTCGAGTTTTCCGATCCGGGTCATGGCTTTCCGCCTTCTTAAAAGTCACCGATCGTCCTCGGCGCTTCGGACTCATTCCCACTCTATTGCACACTACACGACTCTCCTGGATTTGAGGGCTTTGACGAGGGGGGCGAGGGCTTGATCGTGGTCGGTGCGCATGCGTCGTCGGAGTTCGTCGAAGCCGACCCGAAACCAGGACTTGGCGAGATAGCCGTGCGCTTTGCGGGGCGGTGCGCTGTGTCCCATCAGGTCTGTGGCGGTTCGGCAGGTCCAGGCGACGGCAAGGGTCACCATGCCCATCAGCAAGGACAACTTGGAGGCGATTGTCAGGCGCGTGTCCTCGAGGTTCAGACCGCGTGTCTTGGCGTCACCGAACAAGCATTCGATGGCCCATCGTTTGCGGTATGCCTTGAGCGGAGCAAGGCCGGGCCCGGTGCTGGCGA
>JANQGN010000305.1 GCA_028277295.1 Rhodospira sp. | reverse complement strand
ACCACCGCGCCGGCATAGGCGTTCAGGGCCGCGACCAGGGCCTCGCGGGTGTCGATGTCCAGGTGGTTGGTGGGCTCGTCCAGGATCATCAGATGCGGCGCGGCCTTGCTCATCAGGGCAATGAGCAGCCGCGCCTTCTCGCCGCCGGACAGGGTGGTGACCGGGGTGTCGGCGTGACGCGCCGTGAAGTCGAAGCGGCCTAGGTGCGCCCGTAGCCTGGTGTCGTTGGCCTCGGGCATGGCGCGGCGCATGTGCCACAGGGGCGTCTGGCCGGGCACCAACTCGTCCAGCTGATGCTGGGCGAAGTAGCCCACCGTCAGCTTCGGAGACGTCTGCAGCCTGCCTTGCATGAGCCCAAGACGACCGGCGAGCACCTTGGCCAGCGTTGATTTGCCGTTGCCATTGGCGCCAAGCAGGGCGATGCGGTCATCCATGTCCAGGCGCAGGTCGAGCCCGCGCAACACCGCCGTGTCGCCATAGCCGGCGACGCCGCCCGAGATGGTCACCAGGGGAGGCGCCAGCGCCCGCGGCTCCGGGAAGTCGAAGCTGATGGCCCGGTCCTCGACCACGGGAACCAGCACGTCCATCTTCTCCAGCATCTTCAGGCGGCTTTGCGCCTGCCGGGCCTTGGTGGCCTTGGCGCGAAAGCGATCCACGAAGCTCTGAATATGCTGGCGCTGCGCCTGCTGCTTTTCATAGGCGCGGGCCTGCACGTCCATCTGCGCGCGGCGGGTTTTCTCGAAGGTGTCGTAGTTGCCGCCGTAGGCCACCAGCTTGCCCTGGTCCAGGTGCCAGATGCGGTTGACGGCGCGGTTGAGCAGGGCGCGGTCATGGCTGATGACCAGCAAGGTCCCCGGGTAACTGGCCAGGTGGTTTTCCAGCCAGACCGTGGCTTCCAGATCCAGGTGGTTGGTGGGCTCGTCCAGCAACAAAAGGTCGGGCCGGGCGAACAGGGCCGCCGCCAGGGCGACGCGCATGCGCCAGCCGCCCGAATAGTCGCCCACGGGCCGGGACTGGTGCTCGGCCGGGAAGCCCAGCCCGGCCAGGATACGCGCGGCACGGGCCGGCGCGGTGTGCGCCTCGATGGCCAGCAGGCGTTCGTGGATCTCGGCGATGCGGTGGCCGTCGGTGGTCGTATGCTCCTCGGACAGCAGCGTCGTCCGTTCGGTATCGGCGGCCAGCACGCAGTTGATCAGCGGTGTGTCGCCGTCCGGCGCCTCCTGGGCCAGGCGGCCGACGCGGGCGCGCGCGCGGATGAGCAGATCGCCACCATCCGGCGCCGCTTCGCCCAGGATCAGGCGCAGCAAGGTACTCTTGCCCGTGCCGTTGCGGCCCACCAGGCCGGTGCGGCTGCCGGCGGGCAGGTGGGCGCTCGCGTCGTCGAACAGGACGCGCCCGGCGATGCGGTAGGTCATGTCGCGGATCTGCAGCATGACCGGGGTGATAGCACGACCGAGGGCGAGCGCGACAGGGCTACGGGTGCGACGGGTATGGTGGCCCCATTAAGTCCAGCAGATTTTGCATCTTTTCGGCATCCTGTTTCCAGCGTTTAAGCAGTGTGCGCGTCATATCCATCATCACTCGATCAATGTTTGGGTCTATCGCCCTCAAATCGTTTCGGTCCATAGGCGGTGCCGGGATATCAAAGTAGCCGGCCGGCATGGCTTGCTCCGAAATCTCCTTGATGCGATACAAGCTGCCATACCTCAGCACGCCCAACCCACGTTCCGATGCGGCTTGGTCGAGGACCTCTTGTCGAGATGTCGTGCCCGCGAGATCGGTGTGCGCCATGAGAATCGCGTTGTACGACCTAAGGACAGAATCGAGTTCACGCACGTGCGGGTCATCGGTGAGCACAGCTAGGTCAACGTGAAGGGCGTCGTCGGCTCCACTCCAGGTGAGGTCGTAGACTTCACCGGAGATGCCGGCGACGGTCTCGCGGGCACCAGTAGGACGCATGTCGTCCAGCGAGCCCGGACCCTTACCATCCATACATATTCCGAAGTAGTGATGGTTCCCAAAGTTGTTAACTATGCCCCTCATTAGATCAGAAGCTATGTCCATTATAGATTCATTTTGTAACACGAGCGTATGAGAACCGGCCGGAAAAACGGTATAAGACTGGCCACTCTTGAACAACGTATATCCTTGCTGGGTGGGCCGGTTGAAGAGCAAACTCACCTCTTCATTGATGCGCACCGCGTCGGGCGTCGACCAGGCCATGGTTTTGCGGACGGGTCCCCAAGGGAGAAGGTAATCAATCGTGGCGATGCCGTCGGCTTTGGCTGGTGTGGTGAAGATGACGGCTAAAAGGAGGCAGGAAAAGCATCCAAAGAGTGCCTTGGACATTATATTCTCCAATAAGTGCGTGCCCGCTAGACGGCGCAGCAAAAACAGTGAGTCAGTTCTCGCGCGAGTTGGGCTGAGTATTACTCAGCTTATGCGTGGGTTCAACCATATCATGATGACGGCGTGGTGTTCGTCCCATGCCGTGTTTGTCGCGCCGGCCCGTTACCGCGCCGACCCGCACCACGGCGATGCCCAGCAACACCAGGGCGAGTCCCGCCAGGGCCTGGGCCTGGACCGGCTCGCCAAGGATCACCGCGCCCAGGATGACACCGAAGATCGGCACCAGATAGTTGTTGAGGCTCGCGAAGGTCGGGCCTTCGCGCCGGATCAGCCAGAAGTAGACAAAGTAGACGCCGGCGGTGTTGATCAGGCCCAGCAGAACCAGGGCCAGGGTGGCGGTCGGGTCGGGCCCGGCGCCATCCGGGGCCGGGCCGCCGGTCAGCAGGTCCCCGCCATGCAGGACCAGCCAGACCCCACCCATCAGCACCGCCGAGAGCGTCATGGTCGTCGCCACCGTCGCCGTCAGCCCGACGCGGCCGGCCAGGCTGCGCGAGATCAGGGTGCCCAGGGCATAGCCGCCCGCTGCCAGCAGGGCGGCCCCCTTGCCCAGCCAGTCCGAGGCGGACCCCGCGTCGCTCGGCCCGGGCCATCCCAGGGCCATGAGCACGCCGAGAAACCCGATCCCCAGGCCCAACCAGGCTCGCAGGGTCCAGGGATCGCCATCCCGGAACAGTCGTCCCGCCAGGAAGGTGATCAGCGGGACGGCAGCCATCATCATCGCCGAACTGCTGCTGGCGGTGAGCTGACCGCTGACGCCCAGGAGGAAGAACGGCGCCATCTGGCCAGCCAGCGACAAGGCCAGCAGGCGTGCCCAGACCCCCGGGTCCATCGGGACTCGGGCGCGTGCCAGGACGGCCGCGCCGCCCAGGCAGACGGCCGCGACCGCCAGGCGCCCGCTGGCGATGTCCAGGGCGTCGAATGCACCAGCGGCCACCTTGATGGCCACGAAGGAGGATCCCCAGAGCAGGGAGATCAGAAGAAGGACGGCGAAGCCCACAACCGTAGTCTCATGGTCTTGGCAGGACGCTTCATGACGCCCCCGGGATGGTCGTTGACCGTGGTCGCGTCCCGAATGTCAACAGGCCCTAGCGAGCGGCAAGCGCTTTCCCCGCCGCGAGCTTGGACCGCGCTTGCCCGCCGGGCAAGGAAGAGGTCCGCAGGGTCAACAGGGCTACGGTCACGATATTCGGCGGGAGGTCCGTCGCGTCCTGCGGACGCCCAGGATGAAGGGGTTCATTTTTTGACGACGTCATCCTGACGGAGCGAAACGAGGAAGGATTTCCATTAGTGGCCCTGATCCGCTCAAAGAGCGCCCGATGAACGATCGTTCATGAGTCTCAATCCGAGAGGGTCAGGACCATCGATGGAGATCCTTCGGTCGCTCCGCTTCCTCAGGATGAAGCCCTTAAAAAGTGAAAGTCCTCATCCTGGGCGTCCGCAGGACGCGAAGGATCTCCCTCGGACCCATGGACCCTTACAGACCGATTATCCGAGTTCGGAGCCCTGACCGCCCGACCGACTGACTTGACAGCGTCAAGGAATCCCGTAGACGTACCAGCGTGACGTCTATGCGGCTTGGCGTGTGTGGGTCAGCGCCAGTGAGTCCGCAACGCCCTGAAGTCTTGGCAGTGGACGTCAAGTGAAGACACCCCATATGCGGCAAGACGTTCTGCGCCACGACAAGACGTGACCAAGGCGTTGTCCCGAGCCCGAACATTCGCAGGTGTTTCTTGACGTCGACCCTTTCAACCGCGCCGACCGAGATCGCGGGGATCACCATCCCGCTTGCGGGCGGTCATCTCGATATCGACCTGGAGCACGGCGATCTGCCCGTCACGGACCTGTGCGGCTTCGCCAGCCGCCGCAATCCCAAACGGCCGTTCCTGTTCGTCAGCCGCGTACTCGGACGTCATCTCCCGGTCCGCCCCGCGATCATGGGCGATATCCATCGGCGCCTCGCCGCCAAGCTGCCCCCCGACCTGCCCGAACCGGCAGTGGTCATCGGCATGGCCGAAACCGCCGTGGCCCTGGGCCAGGGCGTGCATGAAGCCTGGCAGAACCTGACCTGCCGCGACGACCTGCTGTTCCTGCACTCCACGCGCTATCGCCTGAACCACCCGCTGGTCTGCACCTTCGAGGAAGGGCACAGTCACGCCACCAGCCATCTCCTGCACCGGCCGGCGGACCCCGAACACCAGCGGCTGCTGGCCGAGGCCCGCACGCTGGTCCTGGTGGACGACGAGGCGTCGACCGGCGCCACCTTCCTGGCCCTGGCGGACGCCTGCCGAACGGCCATGCCCGCGCTCACCCATCTGGTTTGCGTGACCATCACCGACTGGATGGGCGCCGAGCGGCGCGCGGCCCTGCAAGACCGCCTCCCCGTCCCCAGCCACGTCGTCTCCCTGCTGCAGGGGCGCTACACTTTCCGGCCATCGGATGCACCACCCCCGCGCTTGCCCGATGTCACCGGCACCGGCGGTTTCAAGGACCACCTGGCGCCCGTGAACTGGGGGCGTCTGGGCGCGCGGGCGCCGATGCCCTTGCCGCCCGATGTGCTGGCCATCACGGCGCGCCCGGGCGAGCGCATTCTGGTGCTGGGCACCGGCGAGTTCGTCTATCCACCCTACCAGCTTGCCCGGCGGCTGTCGGCCCGGGGCGCCGACGTCTGGGTCCAGGCCACCACCCGCTCGCCGATCCTGGAAGGCGGGGACATCCGGTCCGTCCTGGAGTTCCCCGACGCCTACGAGGACGGCATTCCCAATTACCTTTACTCGGTGCGCGCGGGCCAGTATGACCGCGTGTTGGTGTGTTACGAGACACCCCCTTCCACGGCCCAGCAGGCGCTGATCGAGGCGCTGGCCGCCGAACCCGTCCATTTCAACCGCTTCGAGGCGTGACATGCGGCGCGTGGTCTTCGTGGATCTCGATGACACCCTGTTTCAGACGGCGCGCAAGAACCCGAGCGCCCAAACCGTGGCGGCGGTGGATGGCGAGGGCCGGCCGCTGTCCTACCAGTCCGACCGCCAGACCGCCTTTCTCGACTGGCTGACGGACGGCGCCCTGGTGATCCCCGTCACGGGCCGCAGTGTCCAGGCGTTTCGCCGCGTGATCCTGCCCCTGGGGAACCGGGCCATCTGCTCCTTCGGTGGGGTTATCCTGGACCCGGACGGCGCCCCCAACCCCGCCTGGCACCAGCGGATGGGGCCGGCGGCGGCCGCCACCGCAAGCGCCCTTGAGGCCACGCAGGAGGCGCTTCGGACGCTGGCGGCGAACCTGGCCATCGACGTCCGGCACCGGCTTATTCACGACGCGGGCCTCCCCCTGTACCTGTCGGTGAAGCACAACACCAACGACGACGCGGAGACGGAACGCCTGGCCGAGGCCCTGTCGCCGGGCCTGTCCGCGGGCTTTACGTTGCATCGCAACGGCGCCAACATGGCCGTCCTGCCGCCGTACCTGGGCAAGGCACACGCCGTCCGGTTCCTTCTGGACATGCTTCATGCCTCGGGGGAATGCCCATCGCCGCGCCTGACCATCGGCGTCGGCGACAGCCTGACGGACCTGGGCTACATGGCCCTGTGCGATTATGCGGTCACCCCCCAGCGCGCTCAGATCGCAGACCTGTTCGCCCAGTGGACACAGCCAGCGGCGGCGGTCCCGGACGCGGAGGACGCCGCGTGACTCACCTCGCCCCGGGTTTCAGCGGCAGCTACGCGACCGCCGACGTCACTTTCCTGTTGAAGCGCGTGGTCATGCCCTTCGTGGACGTGGCCACCAAGGAAGCCGCCATCCAGAGCGGCCGCAAGCACTACTCCGAGATGCTGGCCCCCGAGGAGCCGCCACCACCGGCCTACATGGAGACCTTCCGGCAGGCGTTCGAGGCCAATCGCGGCAGGGTCGGCCGGGACGTGGCCCGCCTGGCCAAGGCGCTCGCTGCGCGGCCCGGGCGCGAAACTGTCCTGGTCAGCCTGGCCCGCGCCGGCACGCCCGTCGGGGTGCTGCTGCGGCGAACCCTGGCGCGGCTGGGGCGCGCCGCCCCGCACTACTCGGTGTCCATCATCCGCGATCGCGGGCTCGACCGGGTGGCCATGCGGGACATCCTCGACCGCCACGCGGCGGAGGACGTGGTGTTCGTCGACGGCTGGACCGGCAAGGGCGCCATTCGAGGCGAACTGACCCGCGCCCTCTCCACCGATCTTCCGGCGCTTGCCGACGCGCCCCTGTGCGTCCTGTCCGACCTGGCGGGGGTGGCCGACCTGGCCGCCGGAGACGAGGACTACGTGATCCCCTCGGCCATCCTCAACGGCGTGATCTCCGGCCTTGTCAGCCGCACGGTCCTGTCAGAGGCCGTGGTCGGCCCCGGGGACTATCACGCCTGCGTCGTTCTGGACCACCTGGCACCCCAGGACCTGAGCCGCTGGTATGTGGACACCCAGATAGACGACGTCCACGCCCATCTGGACGCGGCGGCACCAGCCCACTGGGACGCCGCGCGGCGCGCGCAAGCGGCGGCGGTCTCCTCGGCCTTTGTCGATGACATCCTGGCCCGCACGGGCATCCGCGACCGCAACCGCGTCAAACCCGGGATCGGCGAGGCCACGCGGGCGCTGCTGCGCCGCCTGCCAGGCTGGCTGTTCATCCGCGATCCCCAGGCCACCGATGTCGCCCACCTGATGTCCCTGGCGTCGGCCAAGGGCATCGCCCCCGTCATCGATCCCGATCTACCCTACGGCGCCTGCGCCGTCATCAAGACCTTGGGGAACGGATGAGGCC
>JANQGN010000498.1 GCA_028277295.1 Rhodospira sp. | reverse complement strand
GCCCATCAACCCGGAAGCCTGGATGTGGTACTACGGCGTGGTCGGCGAGGAGCGCTGCCCGATCGTCGACACCTGGTGGCAGACCGAGACCGGCGGCATCCTCATCACGCCGCTGCCCGGCGCCACCCTGCTCAAGCCCGGCTCGGCCACCCGCCCGTTCTTTGGTGTCTGCCCGGTCGTCGTGGATAACGAGGGCACCGAGCTGAGCGGCGCCACCGAGGGCAACCTGTGCATCGCCGACAGTTGGCCCGGGCAGATGCGCACGGTCTACGGTGATCACGAGCGCTTCGTGCAGACCTACTTCACCACCTACAAGGGCTACTACTTCACCGGCGACGGATGCCGCCGCGACGAGGACGGCTTCTACTGGATCACCGGCCGCGTCGATGACGTGATCAACGTGTCCGGTCACCGCATGGGCACCGCCGAGGTGGAAAGCGCCCTTGTGGCTCATCCCAAGGTGTCGGAGGCGGCCGTGGTCGGCTATCCGCACGACATCAAGGGTCAGGGCATCTACGCCTATGTCACCCTGGTGGCCGGCGAGAAGGAGAGCGAGGACCTGCGCAAGGACCTGGTCAAGTGGGTGCGCCAGGAGATCGGTCCGATCGCCAGCCCGGACGTGATCCAGTGGGCGCCGGGCCTGCCCAAGACCCGCTCTGGCAAGATCATGCGCCGCATCCTGCGCAAGATCGCCGAGAACGACTTTGGCAGCCTGGGCGATACCTCGACGCTCGCCGATCCGTCGGTGGTGGATGACCTGATCGAGAACCGCGGCGCCTGACGGCGTCCGACGAGACTATAGTCATGTGAAGCGGCGGTCCGGGGCTCTCCCGGGCCGCCGTTTTCGCGAGTATCATCGTCGTTGACACCGACGAACTCCCAGGCGGCGATGAGGAAGACTCATGGCCGCTACGTACGAGACGCGCGGTGACTCGGTGCCCCAACGGGTTCATGATGCGGGCCGGCCGGGGGCGGAGGCCGGGATACCGCGAAGGGCGATCCGCCTCCCAGGTCGAGCCCGTCGGGCTTGAACTGTCCCGGCCAGTGGTCCAACGGCATATGACCAGGGGCTGAGGACAATGATCTGGATTCAATTGGCCATCACACTGCTGGCGCTCTACGTGGGCGCGCGGATCGGTGGCCTTGGCATGGGCATTACGGGCGGCCTGGGCGTCGTCGTGCTGTGCTTCGGGTTTGGTCTGACACCAGGCGATCCACCGATTGCGGTGATGCTGATCATTCTGGCGGCCGTGACCGCCGCGTCGGCCCTGGAGGCCGCGCGCGGGATGGAGTGGTTGGTACAGCTTTCCGAGAGGCTGTTGCGCCGGTTTCCCAAGGCGGTCACGTTTCTGGGCCCCCTTGTGACGTACACGATGACCCTGTGTGTGGGCACCGGCCATACGATTTACGTGATTCAGCCCATCATCGCCGACGTGGCGCGCAAGACCGGCATCCGACCGGAGCGACCGCTGGCCGCGGCGTCCGTGGCGTCGCAGTTGGGCATCACCGCCAGCCCGTTGTCGGCCGCCGTCGTGTGGCTGGTGACGGCGTTCGAGGCGCGGGGCCTGCCCTATGGCCTGGGCGACGTGCTCATGGTCACCGTCCTGGCGACGCTGGCCGGCCTGCTGACGGCGGCCACGGTGCAGAATTTCGTTGGCAAGGACCTGGACCAGGATCCCGAGTACAAGCGTCGCCTCGCCGATCCGAAACTGCGGGCCGACATCGACGGGGCCGACGCCTCGTTGCTGGGGCGTGACCTGCCCGCCTCGGCCAAGCGGGCCGTGCTGGTGTTCTTCCTCGGCCTGGCCTGCATCGTGGTGTTGGGCATGGTGCCGGCGTTGCGGCCGGTGGCCGACCCGGAGACCGGCAAGGTCGTGGGGATGGGGGCCGTCATTCAGATGGCGCTGCTGGCCACGGCCGCGGTGATCGTCCTGGTGTCCAGGGTTGACGCCAAGACCATGGTGTCGGGTCCCGTGTTCCGCGCCGGGATGTCGGCCGTGGTGGCCATCTTCGGCATCGCCTGGCTGGCCGATACCTTCGTCACCAACAATCTCGATGTCATCAAGCCGGCGATCGAGGACATGGTGCGGCAGAATCAGTGGATGTTCGCCTTCGCCTTCTTCCTTGTGTCCATCATCGTCAACAGCCAGGCGGCGACGGCCCGTATGCTGGGTCCGCTGGCCTTCCAATTGGGGGTGGCGCCGGCGACGCTGATCGGTATCTATCCGTCGGTCTACGCCTATTACTTCATCCCCAACTATCCGAGCGATCTGGCGACCGTGAACTTCGACCGCACCGGCACGACGCGGATCGGCCGGTTCCTGCTGAACCACAGCTTCATGCTGCCCGGCCTGATCTGTACCTGGGTCTCGGTCACGGTCGGCCTGCTGCTGGCGAACGTGCTGCTGT
>JANQGN010000412.1 GCA_028277295.1 Rhodospira sp. | reverse complement strand
CGGGCAGCGCTCCTCGCCGACCACGCCGTAGTACCACATCCAGGCTTCCGGGTTGATGGGCTCGCCCACGGAGCCCAGGATCCGCAAGGACGCGCGGCTTGTTGTCTTAACCGGCTCCTCGCCCTCGCGCATCAGGGCGCGGATGGCCGTGGGAGCGGTGTAGAAGATATTGACCTGGTGCTTGTCGACCACCTCCCAGAACCGGGAGCTGTTGGGGTAGTTGGGCACGCCCTCGAACATCAGGGTGGTGGCGCCGTTGGCCAGCGGACCATAGACGATGTAGCTGTGACCGGTGACCCAGCCCACGTCGGCGGTGCACCAGTAGATCTCGCCGTCCTTGTAGTCGAACACGTACTCATGCGTCATGGACGTGTAGACGAGGTAGCCGCCAGAGGTGTGCAACACCCCCTTGGGCTTGCCGGTGGACCCGGAGGTATAGAGGATGAACAGCGGATCCTCGGCGTTCATCTCCTCGGGCGCGCATTCGGCCGGCTTGCCGTCCACAACATCGTGGTACCAGACATCACGGCCGTCCTTCATGGTGATGGCGCCGCCGGTGCGCTTGACGACCACCACATGCGTCACCGAGGGGCAGGACTCCAGCGCCTTGTCGGTGTTGGCCTTCAGGGGCACGGAGCGGCCGCCGCGCAGGCCCTCGTCCGAGGTGATCACCATGCAGCATTCGGAGTCCTGGATCCGGTTGGCCAGGCTGTCCGGCGAGAAGCCGCCGAACACCACCGAATGCACGGCGCCGATGCGCGCGCAGGCCAGCATGGCCACGGCGGCCTCGGGGATCATCGGCATGTAGATGCAGACCCGATCGCCCTTCGTCACGCCCAGGTCCCGCATGGCGTTGCCCAGGCGGCAGACCCGCTCGTAGAGGTCCCGGTAGGTGATCTTGGCGTCATCCTTGGGATCATCGCCCTCCCAGACGATGGCCGTCTGGTCGCCCCGCGTTTCCAGGTGCCGGTCCAGGCAGTTGGCGGCCACGTTCAGGGTGCCGTCGTGGTACCAGCGGATGTGCACGTCATGGGGATCGTAGGAGACGTCCTTAATCTTTGTATAGGGCTTGATCCAGTCGATCCGCTTGCCGTGCTCGCCCCAGAACCCCTCCGGATCGTTGACCGAGCGCGCATACATCTCCTGATACCGTGCATCGTCGATGTGCGCGCTTTGAGCCACGGACTCCTGCACGGGAAACACGTGGTGTTCGGACATGGGTCTGTTCCTCCTTGTCCCCGGTTCTTGCTGACCCCGCGGCGGCTCCCTCACCGGCGCGCGGGGCTGTTGTCGTCACCGGCCGAACTCTAAAGCAGATACCCGCGCCTGCAAACCTGTTCGCGGGCGCGAAAACCACATTGCGCGGGTAAGATTTTACTTGCCATCGTTGGCACCTCTCGTTGGCACCCCCGCCTTCGCGCGCGCTTGATCCGGCCGCGTTCGCGGGCCATGCTGCCAGCGGCGCCCCGGCCCTCCGTACCGTTATGCGACCGGAGTCTCGGCCCGCCGCCACCCCCCTGCGCGAAAGCCCGACACATGCCCCTGACCGATACCCTGCTGGCCCTGCTGGTGCAGGTCCTGTGGGGGCTGAACTTCGTCGCCGCCAAGGTGGCCGTGGACAGCCTGCCCCCCTTGCTGTTCACCACCTTCCGCTTCGTCCTGGCGGCCGCCCTGGTGATCCCCTTCTTCCCGATTCCGAAAGGCCGCGCCCTGCTGGGGGTCCTGGCGCTGTCGGTCACCTTCGGCACCATGCATTTCGGCGTCCAGTTCATGGCACTGCGCCATGTGGACGCGGCCAGCGCCGCCGTGCTTCTGCAAACCGGACCGCCGTTCAGCACCCTCCTGGGCGTCCTGATCTTCAAGGAAAGCGTTGGCTGGCGGCGCATCCTCGGCCTGGCGCTGGCCTTCTCGGGCGTGGTGGTGATCGCCGGCGAACCCGGCCTCGGCGCCATTGGCCCGGTCTTGATGCTGCTGACCGCCGCCTTCGCCTGGGCCGTCAGCAACGTGATCGTCAAGATGACCCAGGGCGTGCCGCCGCTGGCGGTGACCGGGTGGCTGTGCCTGTTCGCCATCCCCCAGGTGGCCGGTCTGTCCTGGCTGCTGGAGGACGGCCAGTGGGCGGCGGTCCGCGCCGCCCCGGCGCAGGCCTGGGCCGGCGTCGTGTACACCGCCGTCTTTGCCTCGCTGGTGGCGCATTCCCTCTGGTACCTGTTGATCCGCCGCCATCCCATCAGCGTGATCGCTCCCTGGGGCCTGGTGGCGCCGGTGATCGGCCTGTCGGCCGGGATCCTGATTCTGGGCGAGGCGGCCACGTGGCAGAAGCTGGTCGGCGGCGCCATCACCCTGACAGGCGTGGCCATCGTGCAAATCCGCATGGCCCGGCGCGGCCGAGCGGTGGTCGGCGCGGCCAGTCCGGAGGCGACGCGAGACCCCTGCCCGACCCTGACCGACGCCCCGTCGCCCAACCACGACGCCCGTCCGGACGGCCTCACGCCGGACATGCTTGTTCTGCATTACACGGGCATGCCCACGGGCGCGGCGGCCCTTGACCGGCTGCGCGACCCGACCGCCAAGGTCAGCGCCCACTACCTGGTGGAAGAAGATGGCCGCATCCTGCGCCTGGTGCCGGAGGACCGGCGCGCGTGGCACGCGGGCGTGTCCTCCTGGCGCGGACGCGACGACGTCAACGGACGCTCCATCGGTGTCGAAATCGTCAACCCGGGCCACGAATTCGGCTACCGCCCCTTCCCCGACGCCCAGATGGCGGCCGTGGTGGCGCTATGCCGTGACATTGTCGACCGCCACAGCATCGCGCCGGGCAACGTCGTGGCCCACGCCGACATCGCATCCACCCGCAAGGAGGACCCGGGCGAGTTGTTCGACTGGCCGCGCCTGGCCGACGCCGGTGTAGGGCTCTGGCCCCAGGCGGACACGCGGGCGCCGACGCCCTCGAACGCCGAGGCCCTGGCCGCGCTCGGCGCCATCGGCTACGACCTGGGCGACTCCCACGCCGCCGTGGTGGCCTTCCAGCGCCGCTACCGCCCGGCTCGCTTCGATGGCATCGTGGACGAGGAGACCGCCCGCCTGGCGGTGGCCGTGCTGCGCGCGACGCGGACGGCGGACATGGCGCGCTGAACGCACCAGGGCTCCGAACGCGGATGGACGAACGTTCATGAGTCACGATCCGAGAGGGTCAGGACCATCGATGGAGATCCTTCGGTCGCTCCGCTTCCTCAGGATGAAGCCCTTACAAAGTGAAAGTCCTCATCCTGAGCGTCCGCAGGGCGCGAAGGATCTCCAACGGAGACGAGCAACCTGACGGATCTGTCATCCGGGTTCGGAGCCCTGGTCAGGTTCCCCTACTTTTTGTGCCTATGAATCAAGATGTTACAGTCTTCCTTCCAAACGCGGAGCGCCGTCATTGCGAGCCCTCATCGAGAGATAAGGGTGATGCGATCGAGAGCGAAACGCCCCGGCCCGCCGTGACCGCGCGCCAACTGTCAACAGGCCCTAAAGCAAATCGCGAGCGATCCGGCACGGATCGCCCTGGAAGACCTTTCGGGGACGATTTGCTTCGTTATCAATACATTAGAGCGTTTTCGACGAATCCGTTGCCACGGAAAACGCCCTAAAGTGTGACTGCGATAGCTTGTAAGAGCCCGTCCGGAAAGTCTGGAGAGCCGCAATATGGTGTGTGCCGGTGCCCGAATCGCATGCCGTATGTGGTGTTTTGCAAGGCTTTCCGGACAGACACTAAGGGAGGGCCCCGACGCACGGCCGTCGACGGTCATGCTCAAGGATCGTTCTTACACCCTGGGGTCACGCCACGGCGGAGGTGCCGGCGTCCTGCTCATGCGCGGCGGCGTCGCCGTCATGCTCCTGCGGGTCGCACAGGCGATAGCCTCGGCCCCAGACGGTTTCCACGTAGGTTTCTCCGTCGGTGGCCCGAGAGATCTTCTTGCGCAACTTGCAAATGAAGACGTCGATGATCTTCAGTTCCGGCTCGTCTAGGCCGCCATAGAGGTGGTTGAGAAACTGTTCCTTGGTGAGGGTGCTGCCGCGTCGCATGGCCAGCAACTCGAGGATTCCATATTCCTTGCCGGTCAGCCGCAAAGGCTGGTTATCCACCAGGGCGGTGCGGCTTTCCAGGTTGACCGACAGCCGCCCGACGGTCACCACGGGCTGGGCATGGCCCTTGGCGCGGCGCACGATCGCCTGGATTCGGGCCACCAACTCGTCGCGGTCGAAGGGTTTGGTGAGGTAGTCATCGGCGCCGATGCCCAGTCCCTTGACCTTGCGCGACGACTCGTCGATGCCCGAGAGGATGAGCACCGGCGTGCGCACCCGCGCGGCGCGCAGGCCGCGGATCACGTCCAATCCGTCGATGTCTGGAAGCATCAGGTCCAGGAGCACGATGTCATAATCATATAGCTTGGCCATCTCCAGGCCGTCCTCGCCTAGGTCCGTCGTATCCGCCACCCATCCCTCGCGGCGCAACAGGTACGCCAGCCCCTCGGCGGTGGCGGCGTCGTCTTCGATCACGAGAACACGCATGGCTTGAAACCCCATTCTTGGGCGCGATGGCCCAGCCTCGGATGCCGCGCGACGCCGATGCTTCGGTTCGCGTGGGACCTCGCGTGCGCGCGAGCGCTGGCCGGACCAAGGGACGAGTCCGGTATCCCGAACCCGCGTAAGGGTTTTCTTAACCTTCGTTAACTACGTATCACGGACCCTGCGACCGGGTCAATGTGGAGTCTTATCAA
>JANQGN010000387.1 GCA_028277295.1 Rhodospira sp. | reverse complement strand
GGTTGTAACGCATGCGGACCGGGCGGCCGCTGTCCAGGTCGGACGCCAGAAGCTCGCCCACGGTGCGCTTGCTCTCGGCGTGCAGGCGCTTGCGCAGGGCCTGTTCCGCGCCGTGCCAGAAACCGGCATCGTCATCTGTCTTGGAGGCCTTGAGGCTTTTCCTGGAGTCCTTGTTTTTTCTAGTTGGGTTCTTGTTGGTTGGGTTCTTTTTGGTTGATTTTTTGTCGACCGGCTTTTCAGGGGTGGGGCGGGCAAGGCGATTGCTTCGGAACCCCCGGTGCTGGAGCAGATGCAGCAGAACCCGCCGGAGCTCCGCGCCAGTCAGGGACCGGTCAAGCGCGGCGCGCCGCAGCGCATAGGGGTTGCCGGAACAGGACTCTTCGGACAGGCCGGCGGCCGTGAGCAGCGCGGTCAGGTGCGCCTTGCGCCAACGGCGTGCCCTGGGTTGACGTCGCGCCCTGCGTTTCAGGCCCCGGTCCTTCTGCTTTGACGAATGCTCCTTCTCGTCACGGCCGCTGTGAAACAGCCGCACACCGCCATGGCGGAAGCCGGTTGCTCTTGGGCGCTCCGGTGCCGCCGTGCAATGGAAAGTAGCCCACCCAATGCTGTCGGTTCCCACGTCCAGGCCCAACAGCCAGGGTTTGCCGTGCCATGCTCCGGAAGCAGAAGGGAGACCGTCACCCTCTGTCATCACCAACCGGCGTTACGCGAACCTGGAAGCCAACTCTGCGTTTCATGGTAGAACTGCGTAAGGCGGCGGTCAATCCAGCGGTGGCGAAACAGGCCTGTCTCCTACACCCCGAACGCCACCGTCTCCACCCAGCGCTTCAACGCCTTCACGTCCCGGCCGGCGGAATAAACCCGGTAGGACAGGCTGACCGGGCGGTGGCCGAGGAGACGAACCGCGATCTCCTCCGGGCAACCGGCGCGCTCCAGGGCCGTGGTGAAGCACTTGCGCAGGGAGTGAAAGGTGTTGCCTTCCGGCAAGGACAAACGCCGACGGAGGCGGCTGAAGCGCACCGACAGCATCTTGTCATTCACCCCCTCCGGGATGCGGACCTCGGCCAGACGCGCATGCACGGGTACGATGCGTCGCGCATTGATGGTCTTGCCGCCCTCCAGGTCCCAACACTCCACCCCGCCGACCGCATGGCGCTTGGCCTTCAGGCATTCGGACAGCCGCAGCCCGGAGTACAGGGACACCAGCGCCACGGCGTGCAGGTCGGGGTCGCTCTCCCGCAGCGCCGAGAAGACGGCCGCGAGGTCCTCGGGGGTGAACACCGCGTAGCCCTTGGCGTCGTGCCCCCGGCGCCCCATGGCCTGCTGAAGGCCCTTGAAGGGATTGGCTGGCGGAGACTCGGACAGCCGGTGCGCCCAGTCCCACAGGTGGGCCATCACCGTGACATGGCGCTTGATGGTGTCGCGGGCCTTTCCCGGGCTCACCCCGTCCAGCCATTCCACCGCCATGCGGCGGGTGATGCCGTCCAGGGGTTTGTTCCCGTGGCGGTCGGTCCAATGCCGCAGGGTGGCCCGGTAGTTCGTGGCCGTGGTCGGGTTCTGCTTCGGATTGTGCTCCAGGTAGTCCGCAAGCACCTCCGAGGCGGTGGGCAGGCCCTGGAGGTGGTCGCGGATGGCCTGGACGCGCGGGTCATCCAGGCCCGCGTCCTCGGCGTCGAGTTGCCCCATCAGCCGGTCAAGCTCGGGTGGGACAACGTCCACGCCGTTGTCGTCCGTGTAGTAAAGAAAAGGGCTGGGATGGCTAAGAAATGGCGCGCCGCCGGAGGCACGAACCGACGCCTCGCCGTGGCGGCCCTGTCCCGTGACCAGTATACTCCGGCCTGATGACCAACGGCCAGCCGCCCCCCGCCCCACCGCCAGACCACGCCGCGCGCGTCCCGGACGTCCCCGCGCTGGCGGTCAGCCCGCGCGCGGCGGTGCTGGTGCATCCGGACGGCACCCTGGACGAGGGCGAGCCGCGCCCGATGGGGCGGCATGTGGCGGAGGCTCGGCCCATGCTCTGCCATGGTCCGTCGGTGGCGGCGCGCCTGGGGCGCGATCCCTTCCCGGCCCATGACCTGCTGGAGCTGTTCGCCTTCGTCCACCCGGCGCGCTTTGTTCTGCCCACGCCCGGCGGACTGGCCGAGGCGCTGGGGCTGCCGGCGCCCGCCACGCTCGCGGATCAGGCGCTCACGCTGCCGCGGGCCGCCCACCGCCTGCTGGACCGCCTCACCCGCCTGGATGCCCGGCAGCAACGGGACGCCCGTATCCTGGCCTGGGCCATGGCGCGCGGCGGCTGGCCCTGGGCGGCGCCAGTGCTGGCGGCGCTGGACGCGCGCGGCGACGGCCCGCATGGCGCCAATGCCCTGTCGGCCTTCCGGGTGTGGGAGCGG
>JANQGN010000385.1 GCA_028277295.1 Rhodospira sp. | reverse complement strand
CCCTCGGCTCGCCCAGGCGACGCTCCGCGTCGCCGTAAGGTGTGGAACCGCGTCCATCTGACGGATGGACGCGGGGGCTCGCTCGGGATGAGGTTATCTTAAATATATTAACCTCATCCTGAGCACCTGAAAGGTGCGAGGGATCTCCATCGAAGTCCCGTGACCCTCGCCCTTGTTAACCTGGGCTCGTTGCCCTGTTGTGGTCCCAGGGCTCTGAACTCGGATGACAGATCCGTTAGGTTGCTCGTTTCCGTTGGAGATCCTTCGCGTCCTGCGGACGCTCAGGATGAGGGTTTTCCCTTTTTAAGGGCTTCATCCTTCGGTCGCTCCGCTCCTCCAGGATGACGTCCTCAATAAATGAAGGCCCGTTATCCTGAGTGTCTGTCCGGAAAGCCTTTCAAGGCGCCACATACGGTATGCCGTTCGGGTGAAAGAACACAATATATTGAGGCTCCCGAGGCTTTCTGGACGGGCTCTAAGGATCTCCCAGGCGCATCCCACCCCCACCTCGGACCGACAGTACTGACCCCATCCAGGGCAGAGCCAGACATACAAGGATCTCCATCGGCGTCTGGCGACCGTTGCCCGCGTTACCGTGATCCCGTAGCTCTGCCGATCCGGTGCACACCCATCGAAATGCCCTGTCCCACGCGCCCGGCGTGACGTACAACAAGGCCATGGACATCGATCCTCACCTGCTCGCATGGGACGACCTGGGAACGCCGCCGGCCTGGGTAGCGTCGGCGTCGTCGGGCATGACCGCGACCCAGGCCGCGCGCCGGACCCGGCTGGGCGCGGTGGATCATTGGCTATACCTGATCGACGTGACTCTGGACGCGGCCGAGGTCGCGCGCATCGCCACCTCGGCCCATGACATGGTGGTGATCGACACCATCGTCTCCGAGGTTGAGAACACCGACTATCCCATCACCGCCACGGTGCGCCGCCTGAAGGGACCAGACGGGAACCGGCTGGTGCTGGCCTACATCGACATCGGCCAGGCGGAGGACTATCGCACCTACTGGCAAGACGACTGGCGGGTTGGCGACCCGGCCTGGATCACCGCCCTGGATCCGGATGGGTGGGAGGGCAACTACCCGGTCGCCTTCTGGGCCGAGCCCTACCAGGATATCTGGCTGCGGGATGGCGGCCTGCTCGACGGCATCGTGGAGGCCGGGTTTGACGGCGTCTACCTGGACTGGATCGAAGCCTACGACGATCCCAACGTGATCGCCGCCGCCGAGGCCGACGGCCTCGACCCGGCCGAGGCCATGATCGAGTGGGTCTGGGCCATCGCCCACCATGGCCGCGCTTACGATCCCGGGTTCCTGGTGATCGCCCAGAACGCGGGCGGCCTGCTCGCCGAGCCTGGCTATCGGGCGATCATTGATGCCGTCGCGCAAGAGCAGATCTGGTTCGATGGCGGCGCCGACAACAACCCGCCGGGCGACTGCCCCCTGCCCACGACCAATGCCGATGTCGACAGCCCCGGGTACGTCGCTTCGCTGTCACCCGCCTGCCGGGATCAGTATCACCGCTATCCGGATAGCACCCTGCATGTCAGCAGCGCGTGGTACCTGGCCCAACTCGCGGTCGCCGACCGCCATGGGATCCCGGTGTTCACCGTCGACTACGCCCTTGATCCCGACAACGTCGACGCCGCCCGCCGGCGGGCCCGCGCCCTGGGCTATACGCCCTTTGTCGGGCCGCGCGCGCTGGATACCTACGTCGCCCCGGAACCAAGTCCGTGAGACGGAACGATCTCTACGCCGGCATCACCCGGCCGGCCGGTGATGATCCGTGGATCCGCATGGCCTGTGATGAGGCCGTTGCTTCCGTGCGAGCGGGGGGCGGCCCCTTCGGGGCGGTGCTGGTGCAGATCGACGATGACAGCGGCGCGACGCTACGCCACTGGCGCGACCGCAACCACGTCGTCCAGTGGACCGATCCCACCGCCCATGCCGAGGTCTGTGTCATCCGCCAGGCGGCAAGGGACCTGGGCGTCTTCCACCTCCACCGCATCGAGCAGGCGACGGCCCGGATGCCCCAGCCCGGGCCGACCTCGCATTGCATCCTGTACGCCAGCACCGAGCCCTGCCCGATGTGCTACGGTGCCATCGCCTGGGCGCGCATTCCACACCTGGTGTTCGCCGCCTCGCGCCACGATGCGGCCGCCGAGGGCGTGGGTTTCGCCGACGCCGACCTACACGACGACATGGCCCGGCCTTATCGCGACCGCGCCGCCATGACCGTCCATCGCATGCGTCCGGGCAACGCCCTGGATGCCTTCGATCTCTGGCGGCGGGTGGAGACGGTCCCCTATTAACGGCGGTTCCTGAGCCCCGGGGGGTGCTGAGAGCGGAGCATGTCCCAGCACTCCTTAAAGATCCTGGGCCAGGCGGATGCAGGCCTTTCCCGCAGCCTTGGCGGCATACATGGCCTCGTCGGCCAGCCGCAAGACGGCCGCCCCGTCCTCGGCGTCATCCGGCCAAAGAGCCACCCCGATGCTGACCCCCACCGTGCGCCCCTCCCACGACAGGGCGCGCACGCGGGCCAGGATCTTTTCGGCAACGCCACGAGCTGCCTCGATATCCACGATTTCCTTCAGCAGCACCACGAACTCGTCGCCCCCATAGCGCGCCGGCGTATCCACTGCCCGGCAGCTCTCGGTCAGCACCCGCGCCACGTCGATCAACACCCGGTCGCCCGCCTCGTGCCCCAGGGTATCGTTGATGGGCTTGAAGCCGTCCAGGTCCATGTACAGGATCGCGAAGCGACGGCCATACCTTTGCGAGCGGCGCACCTCCTCGGCCAGGTGCTCGTCGAACGTGGCGCGATTGGCCAGGGCGGTCAGCGAGTCAAAGCGCGCCAGGGCTTCCAGATTCACCCGGTAGCGCCGCCGCTCCGCCACCACGACCGTCACGGCGCGTGTCCCCACCCCAATCAAGAGCAGCACCGGCACCCCGACCACCAAGGCATTCACCAGGGCCGCGTGGCGCAGCCGCTCCAAGTGCGCGGCCGGCACATACGACGCCAGCACCCAGCGGTAGCCGAAGGCTTCGCCGCCCTCGCCAGACCGGCCGGCTGGGTGGGGACAATCCTCGATCGCGTCTAGGGGAGAATAAGCGTCGTAGGTGAATAGGCCCCGCTCGGTCCGCACATTGCCACGAGGATGGCGCGTCATATGGTCCCAGGCCGCCGGAAACAGGTCGGGCATCCGGTCATCAGCGCGCTCAGGAAACATGAACCCCCAACTCGGTGACGGAGAGGCCGAGACAAACCAGTAGCCTTCGTTGTTCATCATCATGGTCTGGCCCACCGAAACCACGCCCGATTCAGCGACCCGGTCCAACATGGTCTGGGCCCGCACGTTGATCAGCACCAGGCCGCGTTTGCGACCCTGCGCGTCGGCGACAGGCGTGGCCAGGCGGATCATCGGCTTGTATGGCACCTCGATCTCGCCATGCTCGATGTTCAGGTCCAGCGGCGAGACATAGATCGTGCCCGGCTCCAAGGCCATGGCCTCGGCGACATAGTAGCGGCCAACCTTGTTCTGCAAGTCCGCAGGCGCCACCACCATAGGTACCCCGTCCACGTGGTTCACGCGGACGACCTCGCGGCCTGCGTCATCTATGTAGCGAATTTGATCGTAGACCTGGACGGTGCGTGACAGTATCGCGTACTCTCGCGCCATGGTGATGCTTGCCTCGGGCGCGTCGCCGGCCAGGTAGGCCGCCAGTTCATTCTGTCCCGCCAGCATGCAGATATCGTCAGCCACATGATCCAGGCTGCTGGCGACGGCCTCGCGCGCCAAGTCAACGGCAAAACGCTCGGCGCGGCGAATCTCCTCCAGGCGCATGGACATCCACCAGGCGCCATGTCCTGCGAGCGCCATCACAGGCACCAAGGCCAGCAGCGGGAACACGACCCAGAACGGTCCCCACGACGTGGTTCGCTTCATGATGTCCCGCACCCCTCCGACCCGGCCCGACCTGGTCCCTAGGATGCTCGGCAACCCCCTGGATAGACAAGGGTTATCCAACGGACGGCGCTGGTGGAGTGGGGCTCCAGAGGGCGCCCGTCGCGATGCGAGGCGATGCCGTTAGACAGAAGAGGGTTCTATATCAAGGCTCTACGACACCAGGGACAGGCCCCCGAACCGGGATGGACGATCGTTCATGACACACTCGCCGAGAGGACCAGGGCCATCGATGGAAATCCTTCCGTCGCCTCGCTCCGTCAGAATGAAGCCATTGATAGATCAAAGTCCTCATCCCGAGCGTCCACGGGACGCGACGGATCTCCCCCGGATCCAGGGACCCTTAGAGCCCGTCCGGAAAGTCTCGGGAACCGCAATATATTGTGTGCCTGTGCCCAGGGCAGCGGGCTCAGGTTAACGGACAGAGGCGCGCGAGACGATGGAGGTCCCTCGGCTCGCCCAGGCGACGCTCCGCGTCGCCGTAAAGTGTTGAACCGCGTCCATCTGACGGATGGACGCGGGGGCTCGCTCGGGATGAGGTTATCTGAAGTATATTAACCTCATCCTGAGCGCCTGAAAGGTGCGAAGGATCTCCATCGGAGTCCCGTGACCCTCGCCCTTGTTAACCTGACCCCGTTGCCCTGGGGCCAAAGACCGCGCCTGGCGTACACCACCCGTCGTCCCGCACAGCCCCAGATGATCATCGCGACGCGGCGGGTCAGGACCGGCTTTCGATGGACGCACCGCCCTCGGCCAGCCATCGGGCCACGCGCAGGAAGGCGTCGACGGGCAACCTCTCGGCGCGCAAGGCCGGGTCAATCTCGCAAGCCGCGCAGATGGCCACCGGGTCGCCCAACGCCTTCAGTGGCGCCCGCACCATCTTGCGGCGTTGCCCGAACAGGGTGGCGGTAACGCGCTCCACGGCCGCGAACGGCACGTCCATGAGCGGCCGGTCACGCGGGATCAGCCGCACCACCGCCGAATTGACCTTGGGCGGCGGGGTGAACGCGCGCGGATTGACGTCGAACAGCGGCCTCACCTCGCACAGCCACTGCGTCAGCACCGACAGGCGGCTATACCCACGCCCGCCCGGCCGCGCCCACAGGCGGTCCGCGACCTCCTTCTGGAACATCAGCACCAGGGTGTCAAAGGCCCGGGCCTGACGCAGCCACCCCACCAGCAGCGGCGTGGACACGTTGTACGGCAGGTTGGCAACAACCCGGCGCGGACCAACGCCGAGCGCACCCATGTCCTGGTCCAGGGCGTCGCCCTCGACCACCGTCAGGCGGCCAGGGAAGGCCGCGCCCACGTCCCCCAGCGCGGCCAGGCAGCGAGAGTCTTTCTCGATGGCGATCACCCGGGCGCCCTGCTCCAACAAGGCGCGGGTCAACCCACCCGGCCCGGGGCCAACCTCGATCACCGTGCCCTCGGTCAGGTCCCCGGCGGCGCGGGCAATGCGTCGGGTCAGGTTCAGGTCCAGCAGGAAGTGCTGCCCCAGCCCCTTGCGGGCGTCGAGCCCATGACGGGCGATCACCTCCCGCAACGGCGGCAGGTCGGCGCCTGCCACGGCGAGGCCCTCGGCGTCCGCCGCCGACGGATCGCTCACGGGCGGTCCTCCCAAGGGCTCGCGCGCATCGTGGACATATGGGCCGCCAGGCGCAGGGCGGCCACCAGGCTGGTGGGATCGGCGCGACCGGTGCCGGCCAGGTCAAAGGCCGTGCCATGATCGGGGGAGGTCCGTACGAAGGGCAGCCCCAGGGTGACGTTGACACCGCCCGCGAAATCGATGGTCTTCAGCGGAATCAGCGCCTGATCGTGATACATGCACAGCACCGCGTCATAGGTGGCGCGCGCGGCGGGATGGAACAGGGTGTCCGCCGGCCTGGGATCGGTGACACACAATCCCTCGGCCCGCAGATGCTCCACCGCCGGGCAAATGATGCGCTCCTCCTCATCGCCCATGCGGCCACTCTCGCCGGCATGCGGGTTGAGCGCGGCCACCGCCAGACGCGGCGTCGCGATGCCCAGGTCCTTGCGGAGCGCCCGCGCGGTCACCCGGCCAGCGGCGACGATGGCGTCCACCGTCAGCAGGCGCGGCACGTCGGCGAGCGCCACATGGATGGTCACCGGCACCACTCGCAAGCCTGGACACACCAGCATCATGGCCACGGCATCCGGCGCATGGCCCGCCAGGTGAGCCAGATACTCGGTATGGCCCGGGAACCCGAAGCCGGCACCCTGCATCACGTCCTTGTTGATGGGGTTGGTAACCATGCCCGCCACCTGGCCCTGCCGGACCAACGCCACCGCGTCGTCGATGGCCGCGCGCACCGGGGGACCGTTGGCCCGGTCGGGCCGACCCGGATGAGCGGGCACGGCGAGGGGCCGGTGCAGCACGGGCAGCCCGTGGCTGAATGCCTCGCCGGCCTGCTCCGCGCGCTCGACCCGCACGATCGGCACGGCCCATCCCAGCGTGGCCGCCAGGGCCGTCAGTCGCCGGGCGTCGTCTAGCACGACGAACGGCGGCAGGCCCCCGAGGGTATCGCGATCGCGCCAAACCCGTAACGCCAGATCGCCACCGATCCCGGCTGGTTCTCCCATGGTCAGGGCCAGAGGCCGGGGGCCGGACGATCCCGTCGACGGATGGGTCATGACAGGGGCTCACTCCTTCCAGGTCACATGCGCAGATCGATCAGAGCTTGCTGGCGCAAGGTGCGCAGGTATCGGTTGGACACCAGTTCCAGGCGCTGCTCCAGGAGGCGCGCGCGGATGGCCTCGCGGCTGGGCATGCCACCAGGGACGGCGCGGTCGCAGAGCATCAACACGAGTTCGCCGCCGCGCACCTGGATGGGCTCGGAGACATCCCCGACCGTCATGCCCTCCAGCACGCCGCGCATGGGTTGCTCGAGCGAGCCCACCGGCAGTGTGCCAACCGGCCCCGAGTTCGGCAGGTTACGCGTCTTGGCGATGGTGTTGAAAGCATCGCAGGACTCGATACCGGCGGCCACCTCCTCCTTGATGGCGGCCCGATCGGCCGCCGACAGGGCACTGGGCCCTTGCGTGGGCAGCGCGATCTGGCTGATGGTCAGGCGTGCCTTATCCGGCTCCGGCTGGGCCGTGCGCCGCCGATCAGACAAGTAAAGGATATGATAACCGGCCACCGTACGGACGGGTGCTGACAGCGTCTTCGGCGACATGGACAGCAACGCCTGCTCCAGCGCCGGATCCAGTTCCCCGGCACGCACCCACCCCAGGCTGCCGCCCTTCGCCGCGGTCGGACTGCGAGAGAACTGGCGGGCGACGGCGGCGAAAGCCGCGCCGCGCGTCAACTCGGCGATCAGTTGCTCGGCGTTGGCACGCACCCGCGCCTCATCACCCGGGTTGTCCACCGGAAGAAAAATCTCGCGCGCGAGGTGCTCTGGCTTGCCCTGCGCCACCTCCAGTTGATCAAGGACGATGTCCACCTGGTCCTCGGAGACGTCGACCTGGTTGCGGAAGCGCGCCTGGATGGCCTTGACCCAGGCCACTTCGGCCTTGATCTGGCGCAGGGCAGAGTCCCGGTCCAGCCCTGTGACCTGAATGAAGTCGTCGAAGCCGCCGGGCGGGATCCCATTCTGCTGCTCCACCTGGCCGACGGCGAGACGCAAGTCGCCCTCGGTGACCTCCTGCCCCATGCTTTCGGCGGCCTGGAGCTTCAGGGTCTCGTCGATCAACGACCGCAGCACCTGGTCGCGAATCTGGGCCTTGACCTCGGGCGTGTCGGGGATCCCGGAGGACACGATGAGAATCCGCGTGCGCGCCTCGATGTCATAGGCGGAAATGACATCGTCGTTGACCACCGCGGCGATGCGCATGACCATGCCGCCGCCCTGCTGCGCCCACGCCGGGGACAGCCCCAGGGCCACGAACCCCAGGGATCGGGGTCCGAGTCCCAGGACCGCGACCATCAGCGCCAGGGGCATGAGAACGGCCACCATCGCGGCTCTGAAGCGGGACGGCCGGCACCAGGGCGGGTGAGCTGTCACGGAATTCCTCCACATCCAGGGTTGGCGCGCTATCGGGGTCGGAGGCTGGTGGCAAGCGCCCCAGATGACGGTGACCCGAGGCACTAAAAGCTGATTTCACCCAGGGTCTTGAACGTCAGGCGCATCACCACGGACTGGCCCACCTGCTCGCCGTCCACTTCATTGTAGTTGGTCGTGTAGTTCAGGCCGAGCGCCAGGCATTCGTCTTCGTAGGTCAGACCGGCCCAGGCGTCCACCACGCGCGACCGGCGCACGTCATAGCGGGCGCCGCCCCAGGTCCTCCAGAAGCGACTGAAGGCCACGTTCACGCCGCCGACGAACTCCTCGCGCCGCGGAATATCGATCCCGTCGTCTTCCTCATAGGCCGTCGCGGCGACATAGGTGCCGTTGACGTTCAGCACCGGAGGGCCGGCCCGAAAGCCGAGCGCGTTGGCGTCCGGCGACAGGTCCTCGCGATCCAGCCGGAACCGGTAAAACAGGTCCAGGTAGGGATGGGGCTTGGCGTCGATCTCTCCCACGTAGTCGGACAAACCGTCCCCGTATCCAGCATTCTCCGGAAAGAACGCGCTGGAATCGAACACGCGGTACACCTGCCCGAATTGCGCGGACACACGGCGCCCGCTGTCGCCCAGCCACGTCCAACGCAGGCCATAGTCGACGCGTACGCCGTCATCGACCCGGTCGCGCCCGGCGTAGCGATCGCCGGAAAACAGATTGCCGGTGTGCAGGGCGGCGTCCCGGCTGTCCTCGTTCGGGATATGCCGCGTGTTGAGATCCGGGGGCGACAGGCCGAGGTTGACGATCGGCTCCAGGATCTGGGTGTTGCCCGCGCCCGCCCGGATCATGGGATAGCGCAGGGTCGCCTGGGCGCTGGGATAGACACGGGCAATCGCGCCGTCGAATCCCGATGTGTCATCGCCCTCCACCGTGTTGGCGTTCTCCACCCAATAGAGATCCGTGTTGAGGTCCGTGGTCACCTCGTAGGCCAACCCCCAGCCAGTGGTGCCTGGCAAGGTCCAGCCCGCCGACGCCGAGAGACGGTTGCCTCGCGCGCCATCTTCCCGGTAGATGCCCTGCAGACCGCCCCAGAGGCGCATCGTATCGCCCCAGGTCCCCGGATCGCTAATGTAGTCGTAGGTCAACAGGGGCAAGGCGTTAGGATTGCGGTCGTCGTCCCGACCGAGCCGCGTGTCATTGTAGTTCAGCACTTCCAGGGCGGCGTAGCTGCGCCCCTGGAACGCTTCCAGCCAGGCATGGTTGGTCAGCCATTTAGGGTTTCCAAAGTCGTAGACATCCAAGTACGTGTCCGACGAGGCATATTCGGTGCTGAAACCGGCACGCCAGATCTCGTTGATGTGCCATTGGCCGCGCGCGTTCAGGTGGCCCGACAGCCCCTCGTCGCCGTCGTCGGTCAAGCTACCCGTGACAAACAACTCGCCGTCGGCGAAGCGCCGCCGGTACTCGGGTCTCACCAGCCATCCCTCGTCGCTCATCGCGCGCAATGCCACGGTCGCGTCTTGATGATCGTCGAAGGCATAGTAGTAGGGAATATCGATCCAATACCCAATTTGGTCGTCAGCACCGTAGGACGGCGCCAAGAAGCCACTGCGGCGATACACGGTGGGGTCAGGCTGCGACAAATAGGGGGTATAGGCCACGGGAATGCCGAAGATCTCCAGCGTGGCGTCGCGGTAGATGATGTCCCGCTCCTCCTCGTCGTGGACAACGTGGGCGGCACGAACCTGCCATAGCGGGCGCTGACGCGTGCGCTGACCAGCCTGGTTTCCACTCAGGGTCGGCCAGGGACTGCCTTCGGCGGTGGGGCAGGTATCGCATGGGGTATACACGCCCTGCCAGAAGTCCTTGCGCCGCCCTTCAGTGCGCGTGGCGTAGACCGCCGCGATCCGCGAGCGATCGTCCAGCAACACCGAAATGTCGCGCACGAACCCATCACGGAAATCGCTGGACAGTTCCGCGTAATTGGCGAAGTAGGTGGTGCCATCGGCCTCCACCACCCGCACGTTGCCGCTGGCGGTGAGGGTATCACTGCGCTCGTTGTAGGATACGAGATCGGCGAGCACGAGGCGGCCGTCGTTGGTCAGTTCCACATTGCCGCGCGCCGTGTAGGTGCCCAGGTCGGCGTCCCGAACCAACTCATCGGCACGAATCAAGGTCGCCGCGCCGCCATCTTCGGCGGCCGGGGTAGCGCCAGCCGGGACGCCCGGGCCGGACGCGGGCGCCGGCGGTCGTGGCTCGGCCTGGCCGGCGGCGGCGGGCGCGCCGCCCTCCGCCGGCGCCGATCTTCCAGGACTCGACCTTACCGGGATCGACCTTACCGGGACCGCCGCGGGCACCACCGCCGGGGTCGGCAGAGTGGTTGGCACGGGACGCAAGCGCACGTCGGGCACCTCGGACCGGGCCGGTATTCCTGGAGCCAGCCCCTGCGCGCGCCAGCCATCCGCCGACGGCGGCGCCTCCCCACTGGCGGCCACCGGCAAGCTGTCTGGCACGGCCTGCATGCGGAAGGACCGGTCCACGGCCACCGCCGGCGCGGTCGACGCGGCGCCCGACAGGCTGCCGAGAACCTCCAGGCCGGCGGTCCCGCCGCCGCCCGCCGCCACGCCCCGTCCCAGATCGACGGACATCTCGCGGAAGCCCTCGCCGCGCCCGGCCAGGTCGCGGGGACTGGGCGCCTGGGCGGCCAGCGGCCCGATCGCCGCCGCCAGGATGCCCGCCGCCAGCGGGACCGCCCTGGTCACCCCCATGAATACACCCATCGCCTGCTTCCCCTGCCGTCGTGCCCCGCCTTTTTCGGCAACAGGTTGCCCCGGGTCAAGGCTCCCGAGTCGGCAGGTCGCCCGCAAGAGCGGCGACAGGCACCATCGAGCGCGCCTGGCTCGCGGTCTACGCTCGGATAGAGAGCGCCATGCCTGACCAGCAACCCGCCCTCCGCATCCCCGGGTTCTTGATGCCTATTCCGGCCCGACCGGCGAATTCCTGGCGGGACGGCGCTGGTATCGATCGACCACAATCATGACGCCGTAGACAATTTTAGAAAATACTTCCCGTTTCACAGAGTAATTCTTGAATATGACGATATCGTCGCGCAGCATACACTGTAGTATCCGTGTATACTTTAATTGCTCACTCGTTCTTTTTCAGACCGTTCTGGCACGCGAATCTGAAGGGTATTCGGTTGACAGGCCATGCTCCTGCGCATACGATTCTTCTCATCCTGACACGCCGTCTGATTTATTACCGACAAGGATCCATGAACTTGAGCGGCAGCGAGAAGCTTGTCGTCCGAAAC
>JANQGN010000362.1 GCA_028277295.1 Rhodospira sp. | reverse complement strand
TCCTGAGGAAGCGGAGCGACCGAAGGATCTCCATCGATGGTCCTGACCCTCTCGGATCGTGACTCATGAACGATCGTCCATCCGCGTTCGGAGCCCTGGTCCTGGTCGCGGTCTGGTTGCCTTCGCCACCGACATCAAGGGTCCACAGGGATCGAAACGCGTGGCGCTGTCGGTGTCCGTCTATCCATAGGTGCGCGTGTCCTCGATCACCTTGCCGTCGTTGGGAAGGTCGGACTCGGCGACGAAGTCGACGCGGCCGCGCAGCTTGGTGACCGCCTGCAGGGCCTCGCCGATGCGCGCGGCCAGGGCGTCGTCGCCAGCGCCGCTGGTGGCGCACCGCAACGTCATCACGTCGGCGCTGGCGTCGTCGTGGGCCACCACCAGCCGGCACTTGGCGACATCCGGGAACCGCTTGAGCACCTCGGCCACCTGCTCGGGGTGGACGAACATGCCTTTGACCTTGGTGGTCTGGTCGGCGCGGCCCATCCAGCCCTTGATGCGCATATTGGTGCGCCCGCAAGGGCTTGGGCCTGGCAACACCGCCGAGAGGTCGCCGGTGGCGAAGCGGATCAGTGGGTATTCGGGTGTGAACGCCGTGACAACCACCTCGCCCACCTCCCCGTCGGGAACAGGGTCGCCGGTGCCGGGGCGGACGATCTCGACGATCACGCCCTCATCGACGATCATGCCCTCCACGATGCGCTCCGGCCCTGGGCTTTCATAGGCGATCAGGCCCAGGTCGGCGCTGGCGTAGCACTGGTAGACCTCGACGCCGGCGTCCCGGAAGGCGGTACGCTGCGGCGGCAGGTAAGCCTCGCCGGAGACCAGGCCCTTGCGCAACGCCGGCAGGGCGACGCCCATCTCGCGCGCCTTGTCCAGGATGATGCGCAGGAACGACGGTGTGCCCACATAGCCGACCACCGACAGCCCGACCAGGGCCTGTACCTGTTGCTCGGTGTTGCCGACGCCGGCCGGAAACACCGGGCAGCCCATGGCCCGGCAGGCGTCGTCGAAGATCCAGCCGCCCGGGGTGAAATGGTAGGAGAAGCAGTTCTGCACCATGTCGCCGCGCCGGAAGCCGGCGGCGTGCAAGGCCCGGCCCAGCCGCCAGAAGCCGGTGCGGGCGCCCTCGGGATCGTTGATGGGGCCGGGCGACTGCAGGATCCGGCCGATGCCGCCCCAGTCGGTGACCAGGCCGCCAAAGGGCGGCGCCTCTTTCTGCAAGCGGATCAGGTCTGCCTTGCGGGTGACCGGCAGGCGGGCCAGGGCGGCCGGGCCGGTGACGCTGTCCGGGTCGACGCCATCCAGCAGGCGGCCGAAGTGGGGCGCCTTGGCCTTGGCCAGCGAGATCAGGCCGGGCAGGGCGGCGAACTGTTCGTCCAGGCGTTGCGCCGGGGCGCGAATTTCCAGGTCGTCGAAGTGGTCCATGGGGGTGCTCTTTCGCTGGCTGCCGGTCGGGGCGGGCGGCGCGTGCGCAACGCCTCGGCCGGGTCACAGCCAGCGCTTGCGCCGCTTGTAGGACTTCAGGTTCTTGAACGACTTTCGATGCTCGCCACCACCGCCCAGATAGAACTCCTTCACGTCCTCGTTGTCCAGCAGGTCCTGCTGCGCGCCGTCCATGACGATCTTTCCGGACTCCATGATGTACCCGTACGAGGCGGCGCCCAGCGCCATTTTGGCGTTCTGCTCCACCAGCAGGGTGGTCATGCCCAGTTCCTTGTTGAGCTGGCGGATGATGTTGAACACCTCCTTCACCAGCAGCGGCGCCAGGCCCATGGACGGCTCATCCAGCAGGATCAGCCTGGGCCGGGCCATCATGGCGCGGCCGATGGCCAGCATCTGTTGCTCGCCGCCGGACAGATAGCCCGCCAGGCCGGTGCGCTCGCGCAGGCGCGGGAAGTAGTCCAGCACCATCTCCAGGTCGCGCTTAACGGCGGCGGCGCCGTCCTTGCGGGTGTAGGCGCCCAGGCGCAGATTCTCGACGACGGTCATGTCCTCGACGATGCGCCGGCCCTCCATCACCTGGAAGATGCCCTTCCGGACGATCTGCTCAGGCGCCATGTTGGCGATGTTCTCCCCCAGGAAGCGCACCTCGCCCCGGGTGACCTCGCCGTTCTCGGTGCGCAGCAGGCCGGAGATGGCCTTCAGCGTAGTGGTCTTGCCGGCGCCGTTGGGACCCAGCAGGGTGACGATCTCGCCCTGCGGCACCTCCAGGCTGACGCCGCGCAGCACCAGGATCACGTCGTCGTAGACGACCTCGATGTTGTTGACCGACAGGATCGGCTCGCTGGCGGTCGCGGGACGCGGTGCGTCGATGGGGGCGGTCGTCTCCGACGCGGTTTGCGGGGTGGCAGGGGCCATGGTCGGGGTCCTCGCGAGGGGTGTCCAGGGGGCTTCGGGACGGTGAGGGCTCAATGGGTTCGGGGCGCCCACAGGGCGCGTCCGGTCGTCGCGTGCTTGAGCACCGGGCCGAGGCCCATGTGATAGGGCAGCAGGGGGTTCAGGTGATGGTTGGCCCGAGGCACGAGCACGCGGGGCAGGCCACCCCGGGAGTTGCAGGCCCCCAACACATCCATGTCGCCAAGGTATTGATGGACGCGCGTGCATTCGGGCGGGAACCGCACCACCGCGCCCGTGGTGACAATGCTGACGTGGGCGAGGCGGGCGTGCACGGCGGCGTCTCCGGCGCGGGCCAGGCGGCCCATGGTATCGGCGATGCTCAGGCAGCCCTTGCTGTGGCCGACCAGCAGGCGAACATCCCGGTCCCCGTCCTGGAAGAAACGGCGCAACGCCGCGCTGTCACGGGTGATCCAGCCGTTCGCGAGGGTGGTGAAGCCTGTTCTCTCGGGTCCGGTGACCTCCGGCGTGACCTCGACGGCCTCTTGAGCCGGCGTCTCGCCGTCATGCTCGGCGGCGTGCAGGGTGGTGTCCATCAGGGTGAGCAGCCGGTTCATGGTGCCCAGATAGGCCCATCCGCCCAGGCCCTCGGTGACCACGTCCAGCAGCCCGTAGCCGGCGACAATGGCCCCCACGGGTTTGCCGGTGGCGTTGGCGATGTCGCGGGCCAGGGCCGCCGCGCCCAGGTCCGAGCTGCCCACGCCGGCCATGCAGAACTGCTCCAGCAGGGGGCCGGGGCTGGCGCGCACCGAGGCATGGTTATCGAAGGGCATCACGCCGTTCTGTCCCCTGGCGCCGGCCGGATGCACGATCAGAATGCGGCCCTCGGCGGTTGTTGTTCTGGTGAGGGTGTTCACCTCGGTCGCCGTCAGGCCCCCCACATTGTAGAACACCTTATCGAGGATGGTGTTGCGGGCCTTGAGCGATGGGCTGCCGGGAAACAGCGTCAGCGATGTCGGGGACCGCAACCCCCATGGGTCCTGCCAACCGGGCACCAGCGTCATTGTGGCGGGCTCCTTGCGGGCTCGAGGCATGACCGAGCGTGGGACCCGGCAGGGGCGGGCGGCCGAAGACCGCCATCCCGCCCCCACCAGGGCCAGGGCCGGTTACCAGCCCAGCCAGTCGTCGCGGCGGGGCAGGGTGGTCTGGGCGACACGCTCGATGGCCACGGCGCCATCAGTGTTGGTGCCGCGATAGACGTTCACGGTCATGGTGCCGCGATGGTCCTCGGCGGTCCAGGTGGAGGGAATGCACACGCCCTCAAGGCCGGCGGGCACC
>JANQGN010000354.1 GCA_028277295.1 Rhodospira sp. | reverse complement strand
GTGAACGCTCGGACACACACCGTCGTCGCGAGGAGCGAAGCGACGAAGCGACCCAGGGTCTCAAGAAGGGGCGACCCAGAGCGAATGTCGGTGCCCTCTGCCCCTGGATTGCCACGCCCCCCGGATTGTGTCCCGTCTGGCGACGAGGGCTCGCAATGACGGGTCACGCCACAAATAGCACGTTATGGCTGTTCCAGGGTCGGTGTTCTGGTCCGGCCATGATCCAAGACCCCTGTTCACCCGATTGCCCTGGGCGGGGCACACACTGCCCTTTCGTGCGGGCCCCGTTTGGACTATCAGACTCGTCACTCTGTCGGATTCGTGAATCGTGAAGGGAGGGAGCGTCTGGTTATGTCCCGCACGCCACGCAAGTACGATGAGCACCTGGACAAGACCCCAGCGAACTTCGTGCCGCTGACCCCGGTCCAGTTCCTGGAGCGCGCCGCGCACGCCTACCCGGACAAGATCGCCGTCATCCATGGCCAGCGGCGCTATACGTGGCGCGAGACCTATGCCCGCGCCCGCCGCCTGGCCTCGGCTCTGACCAAGCGGGGCATCGGCAAGGGCTCCACGGTGGCCGTCATGGCCTCCAACACGCCCGAGCTATACGAGGCCCACTTTGGCGTGCCCATGACCGGAGCGGTTCTCAACGCGCTCAACGTGCGCCTCAGCGCCGACGACATTGCCTTCATCCTGGAGCACGGTGAGGCAGAAATCCTCTTTACGGACAGAGAGTTTTCGACCACTGTTCGCAAGGCACTTGAGAAACTGGGAACACCGATCCCGGTGATCGATATCGACGACCCCGAGGCTGGCGGCGTGGGCGAGCGGCTGGGCGAGATGGATTACGAGTCGTTCCTCGCCGAGGGCGATCCGGCCTTCGCGTGGACGCCGCCCGCCGACGAGTGGGACGCCATCACCCTCAACTATACGTCGGGGACCACCGGGAACCCCAAGGGCGTGGTCTACCATTATCGGGGTGCCTATCTGAACGCGCTCGGCAACGTCGCCGCCTGGGGCCTGAACCACGAGATCGTGTATCTCTGGACCCTGCCCATGTTCCACTGCAACGGCTGGTGCTTTCCCTGGACCCTGGCGGCCCTGGCCGGCACCAACGTCTGCTGTCGCAAGGTGAGTGCCGATGCCATCTTTGGTGCCATCGTGGACCATGGCGTCACGCACTTCTGCGGCGCGCCGATCGTTCTGGGCTTCGTCATCAATGCGAGCGATGCCGAGAGGCGCCCCTTCGATCAGACCGTGAACGTGATGACCGCGGCCGCGCCGCCGCCGGCGGCGGTGCTGGCGCGCATGGCAGCCGAGGGCTTCAAGGTAACGCACGCATACGGCCTGACGGAGGTCTATGGCCCGGCCACCATCTGCGCCTGGCACAGCGAGTGGGACGCCCTGGACATGGAGGAACAGGCCCGCCTGAAGGCGCGCCAAGGAGTCCGCTACCCCGTGCAGGAGGGCATGATGGTGGCACACCCCGAGACGTTGGAGCCCGTCCCCTGGGATGGCGAGACCATGGGGGAGGTGTTCTATCGCGGCAACATCACCATGCGCGGCTACCTCAAGAATCCGGCGGCCACCGAAAAGGCCCTGGCCGGCGGCTGGTTCCATACCGGCGACCTGGGCGTGATGCACCCCGACGGCTATATCCAGCTCAAGGACCGCTCCAAGGACATCATCATCTCGGGTGGCGAGAACATCTCGTCGATCGAGGTGGAGGGAGTCCTCTACCGCCATCCCGACGTGGTGGCCTGCGGCGTGGTCGCCAGGCCAGACGACACGTGGGGCGAAACTCCGGTGGCCGTGGTCGAGTTGCGAGACGGCGCCACGGTTACCGAGGCCGAGTTGATTGCGTTCTGCCGCGAGAACCTGACCCACTACAAGTGCCCACGGGACGTGATCTTCGACGCCCTGCCCAAGACCTCCACTGGCAAGATCCAGAAGTTCCTTTTGCGCGAGCACGTGCGACGGCTGATCGCGGCGGGCGAGGCTTGACGGCCGCGTCGCGAAACGGGCGCGGGGAGGGCGGCGCGGCGCGGGCCACGGCCGTCCCCGGCGCGGTGGTTCGGCTCACCCTGCTGATGGCGTCATCGCTGACCGTGATGGCGGGGGCGATCATATCCCCATCGCTGCCGGCGCTGTACGATCACTTCCAGGATGTCGAGGGCGTGGCCTTCCTGTCGCGCCTGGTGTTGACCCTGCCGGCGCTGTTCATCGCCCTGTGCTCACCCCTGGCGGGGTTCGTGGTCGACCGCCTGGGCCGCAAGCCGGTCCTTCTTGCCGGCGCGGCCCTTTACGTGCTGGGTGGCACCACCGGGCTTTACGTGGACAGCCTGACCGCCGTTCTGGCCGGCCGCGCGCTGCTGGGTGTGGCCGTGGCTTGTGTCATGACCACCACTGTCACCCTGATCGGCGACTACTGGCAGGGCGAGCAGCGGGGCCGCATGATGGGCTGGATGTCGGCCTCGATGTCCTGGGGCGGGGTGGTGTTCGTGTTGCTGGGCGGCGCGCTGGCCGAGTGGCATTGGCGCGGACCGTTCGGAGTCTACCTCTCGGCGCTGGCCCTGCTGCCGCTGATGGCCGTGGTCCTGCGCGAACCGGAGCGGCCGGATCCCGCGGCGACGCGCGCCGACGAGGATGACGGGGAGACCGCCGGGCGGGCGCCGAGCATGACAGGCGCGACAGCCAATTGGTTTCTTATTTCAGTGGTTTATATGGCTGCGTTCATGTTGAACGTGACCTTCTACATGGTCCCCACCCAGGCGCCGTTCCTCCTTCGTGATCTGGGCGTCGTGGCCCCGTTCGCTACGGGGTTGGCGATCGCGGCCATGAACGTCGCCGGCGGGGTCGCCGCGATGCAGTTCGGCCGCGTGCGGCGCTGGCTCTCGGCGCCAGCCGTCTTCGGGGTCGCCTTCGCCTGCATCGCGCTAGGGTTCGCGGGCGTCTTTCTGGCCACGGACCCGGCCGGGGTCATGGTGGGCATGGCGGTCACTGGCCTGGGTGTTGGCATCGCCTTCCCCAACATCACAACGTGGCTCATGGCGTTGGCACCGCCGCGCTGGCGCGGCCGGCTTGTGGGCGGCACCACCATGAGCATTTTCTTCGGTCAGTTCATGTCCCCGGTACTCAGTCAACCCCTGGTGTCCTGGATGGGGCAGGGCGGCGCCTTCGGGGCGGTCGCGCTGGCGCTGGCCATCGTCAGCGCCGGTTTCTGGGGTTTGGCCGCGCGCGACGCCCGTGTCCGGCGCGTGGACACCGGCGACGCGCTCCGGTCCGGGTGATCGCTCGCCGATGGGGTTCACCCGATCGCGTCGACCGGAGACTCGCCGCGCAACAGCACCGAGTCCAGATTATCGAGCGCGCGGAACCCCATGGCGGTGCGCGTCTCCACGGTGGCGCTGCCCAGATGCGGCAGCAGGACGGTGTTGGGCAGGGCCCGGTAGCCCGGATGCACAGTCGGCTCGCCGGCATAGACATCCAGGCCGGCGGCGGCCACATGCCCGCTTTTGAGGGCGGCGATGAGAGCTTCGTCGTCGACAAGGGCACCGCGCGCCGTGTTCACCAGCACCGCACCCCTGGGCAGCAGCGCCAGACGCGCGGCGTTCATCAGGCCGGTGGTCTCCGGCGTGGCCGGGCAGTGCAGGCTGACCACATCACAGCACGGCAGCAGGCTCTCGACCGTGTCGTGAAACACGGCGCCGTGCTCCTGGCCCGGCGGCAGGCGGCGGCGGTTGTGATAGTGGATCGCCATCCCGACGGCCCGTGCCCGATGCGCCATCGCCTGGCCGATCCGTCCCATGCCGACGATGCCCAGGCGTTTGCCCGTCACCTGAACGCCCATCAGATGGGTGGGGGTCCAGCCAGTCCAGGCACCGGCGCGCATCAGCGCTTCCCCTTCTCCGGCGCGCCGAGTGGCGCCCAACATGCAAAGAAGGGCGATGTCGGCGGTCGCATCGGTCAGGACGTCCGGCGTGTTGGTCACCGTGATGCCACGCGCACGCGCGGCGGTCACATCGATGTGCTCAAAACCCACGGAAAAGGTGGCGATGACGCGCAAGCGGGCGGGCAGGGCGGCGGCGACCTCGGCCGTGACGGCGTTGCCAGGCGCCACCAGAAGGCCGTCCGCGCCGCGTGCATGGGCCACAAGGGCATCACCCGACAGGGGCGGCCCGGCATCGTCGTCCGGCCCCAGGCGCACGGCGTAGTCTTGGCGGGCCCGCCGCTCCACCGCCTCCGGCAGCCGCCGGGCGATCGCTAGCACGGGTTTCGTTGCCATCGTCGCCTCCGTATACTCATCCCCATTCAACCGCCGGGCTAACACGGGCCGGACCAACATTGGCCCCCATCATGGCGGGCCCCAACATCGCAAACGCCACCCGGATCGGCAGGGAGGATCAGGACCCATGACGGACGCGCCGCCGATTACCCCCGCGACCACGCCTGTCGGCTTCATCGGCCTTGGTATCATGGGCGCCAGCATGGCCGGCCACATCCTGGCCGCGGGCTATCCGCTGCATGTTTACAACCGCTCGCCGGACAAGGCACGCGCCCTGCTGGATGCTGGCGCCACCTGGCACGACAGTGTGGCGTCGCTCACCCGGGCCTGCGACGTGGTGATCACCATCGTCGGCTATCCGGCCGACGTGGAGCAGGTCTATTTCGGTGGCGCGGCCGGGCCAGAGGCGGCGATCGTCGCCAACCTGAAGCCGGGCGCGGTGGCCATCGACATGACCACCTCGTCGCCCAGCCTCGCCGAGCGAATCGCGACCGTCGTCGCTGAGCGGGGCGCGGCCGCCCTGGACGCGCCGGTCTCTGGCGGTGACGTCGGCGCGCGCGAAGCCACCCTGGCCATCATGGTGGGGGGCGACCAGGACGCCTACGACCGCGTCCTGCCCGTGCTTCGGACGATGGGCAAGACGATCGTCCGCCTCGGACCCGCCGGCGCCGGTCAGCACACCAAGATGGTCAACCAGACCGTCATTGCCGGCACCATCATGGGAGTGGCCGAGGCCCTGGCCTATGCCAAGGCGGCTGGGCTGGATCAGGCGCAGGTTCTGCAGGTCATCGGCGGTGGCGCGGCCGGTGGGTTTCAGCTCAACGTCCTGGGCACGCGCATGGTTCAGGGTGACTTCGCCCCGGGCTTCTATGTGCACCACTTCCTCAAGGACATGGGCATCGCCGCCGCCGAGGCCGAGGGCATGGGCCTGGACCTTCAGGTGTTGCCTCTGGCGCGCCGCCAGTACCACCGCTTCGCCGAGGAGGAAGGCGGGCGCGAGGATGGTACGCAGGGCATCTACAAAATGGTGGTCAAAGGGGTAGGGTAGGGAACGCCTGCAACCTTCTGTCTTTCCCCCGTTTTTCCCTTTCTTTCTCCCGCAAGTGGAGCATTCCATGGACTTCAGCGGCGCATACCGCGTGCCGGCCCCCCGGGACACCGTGTGGGAGGCCCTCAATGACCCCGATGTTCTCAAACACTGTATCGATGGCTGCGAGAGCTTCGAGCGGCTGACCGAGTGCACGTTTCAGGCCCAGGTCAAGGCCAAGGTCGGACCGGTGTCGGCGCGGTTCGTCACCACCGTGACCTTGTCGGACATGGACCCGCCCAGCAGTTATGTCATCACCGGTCAGGGGCAGGGCGGCGCGGCCGGATTCGCCAAGGGTAGCGCGCGCGTCACCCTGGCCGAGGCCGGCCCGGACGCCACGAACCTAACCTATGAGTCTCAGGCGACGGTCGGGGGAAAACTGGCCAGCGTGGGCGGGCGGCTCATCAAGGGCGTGGCCGAGAAGACGGCCGAGGACTTCTTCCGGCGGTTTACCGAACGCTTGACCGGCCAGGACCAGGCCATTCTCCTCGATGAGCCAGCGAAAAGCCCCATCGTGGTCGACGCTGCGGCAGCCCCGGTCACGACGTCCAGGCGCGCCGATGATGACGAAGAGGAGGATGATGACGGCCCGGGCGTGTTCGAGAGGCTGGCCACCATTGAGCTGACCTTCAAGGAAAAGCTGGCCATGGCCGGCTTGGCCGTCCTGATGGTGGCCATGATCATCGGCACCACGGTGGCGGTCCTGCGGTGAATCAGTCCCAGAAGGGCTTATACCATCGGCATTGCGACGGCAGGGGACGCCGAGATCCGACGGACAGCCTCGAATGACGGATCATGGCCCTTGGTGAACGATGTGATCGCACAGGGACAGGGCGGCCTCGGGAACCGCCCCGAAAACTGCGAACCGGATATGATGCAACGGTTCAGGGCGCTACGACGAGAGTGTCATGGAGATTTCTTCAAAGGGAAGGCCCTCTTTGTCATTCGGCCTTCGGTCAACGTCGACAAATCCGAGCCTCTTGTAGAAAGAGTGCGCGACGTGGTTCAGAGCGTAAACGTCGAGTCTCAGGGTTCCTTTAAGGGCTAGGCCATGGGCAACAAGAGCCCGCCCCACGCCAGATCCTTGTGCGTCGGGAGAGACAAAGAGCCCTCCGATAACGTTATCAATCAGTCCGAGGAAGCCAACGGGTCGGCCGTCCAGACAGGCCACCCACGTTTCGGCCTGTGGTAGATATATCTCGGATACGCGTTGTCGGTGCGCGACCAGCGTTTCGTCTCCGAGAAAGCCGTGCGCGACGGTTGACGCCCTGTACCAGATTTCGGTCAATGCGCCGTTGTCTTCCGCCGCATAGGGTCGGATGAGCAGTGTAGACGTTTTCATGCCGGGTTTCCAAAGTGAGCGCTGGAGGGAAGGGGTGTCAGCCCAATCTGAACCGTTACAGCATATCCGGATATCCGGATATCCGGGCACCAGCTCCGACGCCCATGCCCAGAAAGTCGCATAATGTATATTATGAATAGCAAGCGAGGTCGAAATCACCAGCGTTTGTGCGGTCTTGGCATTCGCATGGGAGTTGGGGCGCCATGCCACACGCATCCAGGATGTCTCTACTAGTAGATACGGGCGGCCGTCCCGGCCGGTCCTTTCCTTCTCAGGGACCGGCGGCGTCTTCATCGGGAATGTGGAGCACCATCCCATCATGGGCCGGTTCGGCGCCCTGGGGCAAACACTGGCGCAAGGCGTCGTAGTCCAGACCCGGCCCAAGATGGGTCAGGACCAGGCGGCATGGCCCGACCCGGTCGGCCCACCTCAGCACCTTGTCAACGTGGGCGTGGGTCGGCAGCTCCGACCAGCCCATGCAGCCCACGACCCAGGTATGGATGCCCTCAAGGGCGGTGAACGCGCTGTCGTCCAGATTCACCACGTCTGTGCTGTAAGCGAACCGATCGCCAAACCTGAACCCCAGCGTGGTCATCACCCCGTGGTCCTGCTCGAACGCGGTGACCCGGACGCCGGCCACATCCAGCGGCCCGTCGATCCGCCGCGAGATCAGCAGCGGCTTGAAAATGTAGCCGCAGTCCGGCGGCGGTGGCGCCAGGGCGTAGGGAAAACGCCGTTCCAGGATCTCCAGGGTCGTCGCATCGGAATACACGTCGATGGGACAGCCCATGACCCGGTTGATCTCGCGGAGATCATCGATACCGTGAACGTGGTCCGCGTGGGCGTGGGTGTACAGAACCGCCGACAGCCGATTGACCCCGACGTCGAGAAGCTGATCTCGCAGGTCTGGCGCGGTATCCACCAGGATGGGGTCGGGGTGGGGGTGTGCCCCGCCCTGCCCCGCCCCCTGATCTCCATACGCACCCGGGGGCGTCACCAGGATGGATGGCCGCCGGCGCCGGTTCCGGGGGTTGTTCGGATCACATTGGCCCCACCCGCGCGACAGACTTGGCACGCCGCCGGCTCCGCCGCAGCCCAGGATGGTGACGCGCATGAGCTCCGGACCAGTTTATTCCGCCGCCATCACGCCCATGGCCACCGATGGCGTGGCCTTGCGGAACAGGCGGAAGAAATTGGCGGTGGTGGCCTCGGCCAGTTCGGCCGGCGTCACGCCCTTCACCTCCGCCACCACGGCGGCGGTATGGGCCGTGTAGGCCGGTTCATTGCGCTTGCCGCGCCTGGGCACGGGCGCGAGGTAGGGGGCGTCCGTCTCCACAAGCAGGCTCTCCAGCGGCACGGCGCGAATGGTCTCGCGCAGGGCCTCGGCCTTGCGGAAGGTGACGATCCCGGACACCGAGATCAGCAGGCCGAGATCGACCGCCCGCTCGGCGACGTCCGGGCCAGAGCTGAAACAATGGATGAGACCCGGAAAGGCGCCCACCGCGTGCTCCTCGTCGAGGATACGCAGGGTTTCGGCTTCGGCGTCGCGGGTGTGCACGACCACCGGCAAGGCGGCCTCGCGCGCCGCCCGGATATGCTGGCGAAAAGACCGTTCCTGGGCGTCACGCGGGCTGTGCTCATAGAAGAAATCCAGCCCGGTCTCGCCAAAGCCGACCACCTTGGGATCCTCGGCCAGACGCATCAGGGTCTCGGCCGAGGTCTCGGGTTCCTTGCCCGCCTCGTGGGGATGGATCCCCACGGTGCAATGAACGCTGTCGAAACGCCGGGCAACCGCCAGCACCCGTTCGAACCGGGTCACATGGGTGCAGATGGTCAGCATGTGGCCGACCCCGGCCCGATGGGCCCGGCTGACAACGTCATCCAGGGTCTCGGTGAAGTCGGGGAAGTCCAGATGACAATGCGAGTCCACCAGCATGTCGCACGGCTCCGGCGTGGTCGGTCCGAAATCGGTCCTCAGGAGGGGGCGGCGGTCGCGCCCTCGGCCTCAACGTAGCGAGGGAACACGCCTTCTGGCTTGGGCAGCGGCGTGCCCGGCGCCAGCGCCCTCCCCTCGCCCAGCGCGGCGAAATCACGGGCGTCGGCGGGCACCGCCAGTTGATCCAGCAAACGCGCCGCGGACTCCGGCGTGACCGGCTGCATGAGCACCGCCACCGGACGCAGGGTTTCCGCCAGCACGTACAGCACCGTGGCCATGCGCGCCGGATCGGTCTTGCGCAGTGCCCAGGGCGCCTGGCGGTCCACATAGGCATTGGCGGCGCGCACCACAACCCAGATGGCTTCGAGGGCCTCGTGGAAAGCCTGGCGGTCGACGGCCGCG
>JANQGN010000342.1 GCA_028277295.1 Rhodospira sp. | reverse complement strand
TCCGTCCATTGGGCGCGTCCTGTCGTCCGGGCGGCACGGGGATGACCAGCGACCATATCTTTCGCGCCGGCCCCTGCCGGGTCCGCCCCAAGCCCCGCCCGAAGGCCACGCCCCCCTTTTCCACCGTATACGATCGTTGGGTGGCACGATGGCGAAGCGGAACTGGGAAAGGCAGATCGGAGTCGGGCGTGGACACCGCGTCACGGCCCGTCCATCACCCTGGCGAGCCTGCCACGCGCAAAAAAAAGGCCGGCGACCCGATCGCGGGCCGCCGGCACATCTCGTCCCCGGGGCGAGAGGGGTAGACACGTGGCTGAGGCGTGCCGACGCACCCCGGGAAAGGGCTGGACTTAAAAAAAGATCAGACCGAACACCATACGTATCTGACCTCGCGGAGGAGCAGGCGGACGATGCGACGCCCGCCGCGTTAACTTGAGAATGGTACTAGGGCACTCATCATGCAATGGCCAGGCGATAAAAAATTGGAACACTTTTAAACTGGCCAGGGGCGGAGCGATCGCGTGAGGTCCCGCGCGAGCCGCGCCCCGGCCGTTCCGGCCCCGCTTTCCCTGGACCCTAACGCCACCGGGCGCTCATGATGGGACGCTCCAGCGGGCGCCCGCGCCACCGCTGGCTCTGTCCCCGCCCATGGGAGGTCACGCCTCGTGCCCGCCATCCATATGACAAGCCCGGAGATGATCGCCCGCCTGGTTGGCTTCGACACCACCAGCCGCGAGTCGAACCTGGACCTGATGGCCTTCGTTCAGGACTACCTGGCCGGCCACGGCGTGGACAGCCGGCTCGTTTATAGCGAGAATCGTCAGAAAGCCAACCTTTACGCGACCATTGGCCCCGAGGACCGGGGCGGCGTCCTGTTATCGGGGCATACCGACGTGGTCCCCGTCGACGGCCAGGACTGGCACACCGACCCCTTCACCGTGGTCCGGCGGGACGGTCGGCTCTACGGGCGCGGGACCACCGACATGAAGAGCTTCATCGCCGTCGCCCTGACGCTGGTGCCGGAGATGACCAGGGCTCCATTGAAGACCCCGATCCACTTCGCTTTCTCCTACGATGAGGAGGTGGGCTGTATCGGCGTGCGCCGCCTGATCGCCATGCTGAACGGCGAACCGCTGACGCTGCGGCCGCGCCTGTGCCTGGTTGGCGAACCCACCGGCATGGCGGTGGTCATCGCCCATAAGGGCAAGCGGGGCTTCGACGTGCATGTTCGCGGCCTGGAGGCCCATTCCAGCCTGGCGCCCCAAGGCGTCAACGCGATCGAGTACGCCGCCGAACTGATCGCCTTCATCAAGGGTCTGGCTCGCCGCCTGGAAGCCGAGGGGCCGTTCGACACGGACTTCGACATCCCCCACACCACCCTGCATACTGGGGTGATCTCCGGCGGCACGGCCTTGAACATCGTCCCGAGGGACTGCCGGTTCGTGTTCGAGATCCGCTCCCTGCCCAGCGATGACCACACCCGGTTGCTGGAGGCGATCCAGGGCTTCATCGATGCGGACTTGCTTCCTCGCATGACCGCCATCGATCCCACCTGCGGCATCTCGATCACCGAGGGTGCCGCCTTCCCGGCCCTGGACACCCGCGCCGACGCCGACGTGGTGGCCTTCGCCAAGGCCCTGACGGGGCGCAATGACCACGCCAAGGTGGCCTTCGGCACCGAGGCCGGGCTGTTCCAGAACAGCGCCGACATCCCCACGGTGGTCTGCGGCCCCGGTCACATCGCCCAGGCACACAAGCCAAACGAGTTCATCGCCCTCGACCAAGTGGACCAGTGCGAGGCCGTGCTGCGCCGCCTGATCACGCGTTGCTCCGCCGCCTGACCACAGCCCCGCCGGAGGCATCGTCCATGGAGCAGGCGCCCGTCGCCCCTGACTATCCGGTCGAGTTGTCACCACCCGACATCGCGTGCCACAAGGACGGCAACGCCGGCATCCCCTGGGTGCACAGCTTTGACGCGGGACGCCGTGGACCGCACGTGATGGTCACCGCCGTGGTGCACGGCAATGAACTCTGCGGCGCGATCGTGCTGGATGACCTGCTGCGGGACGGTGTGCGTCCCATCACCGGCCGGCTCACCTTGGCCTTTGTCGATGTGGCCGCCTACCGGCGATTCGACCCGGCCCGGCCGGCGTCCTCGCGCTTCGTGGACGAGGACTTCAACCGGCTGTGGTCGCCATCGGTCCTGGATGGACCCCGCACCAGCGTCGAACTGACCCGAGCCCGCGCGCTCCGCCCCCTGGTGGGAACCGTCGACCTGCTGCTGGACATCCACTCCATGCAACACCGGACACCGCCCCTGATGCTGGCCGGCCCCTGGCCCAAGGGCCGGGCGCTGGCCCGCCGGGTCGGGGCGCCGGCCCTGGTGGTCTCCGACGCTGGTCACGCGGCGGGCACGCGCCTGCGCGACTACGCCCAGTTCGGCGACCCGGCCGATCCGCGCGCCGCCTTGCTGGTGGAATGCGGCCAGCATTGGGAAGAGGCCAGCGTCACCGTCGCCCGCGAAGTCACCTGGCGCTTCCTGCTGGCCAGCGGCATCGTTGACCCAGCCGTCGCCCGGGCGGCGCTGCCGCCATCATCGCCACCCGCGCAGCGATTCATCGAGGTGACTCACGCCGTCACGATCGGCGCCGAGCGCTTCACCCTCGCCGGCCCCTTCATCGGCATGGAAACCCTGGGGCCGGCCGGCACCCTGATCGGTCACGATGGCGACCGGCCGGTGGTGACCCCTCATGACGACTGCGTGCTGATCATGCCCTCGCGGCGCCCGCGCCAGGGGCAGACGGCCGTGCGCCTGGGCCGGTTCGTCGAGCCCGAGACGGGCCACCCCATCGAAAGGACACGCCCATGACAACCACCGCCGCCGCCGCCCTGACAGCCTACGTCGAGTTTGCCTCCACCTACAGCTACCTCGCCGTGATGCGCCTGGAGGACGAGGCCGCGCGGGCCAACGTCGCGATCCGCTGGCGGCCGTTCCTGCTCGGGCCGATCTTCAAAGCGCAGGGGTGGGACACGTCGCCCTTCAATCTGTATCCCGCCAAGGGCGCCAACATGTGGCGCGACATGGCCCGGCGCTGCGCGGCGCGCGGGCTGGCACTGACGCGGCCCGACCCGTTCCCCGCGCACAGCTTGCTGGCGGCCCGGGCCGCGACCGCCGTGGAGGACAACGCGGACCGGGCGCGGGCCATCCGCGCCGTGTTCCAGGCCGCGTTTGGTGACGGCCGCGATGTCGCCGACCCGGCCGTGGTGACGGAGGCATTGGACAGCGCGGGTCTGGACGGCGCCGCCCTTGTGGCGCGCGCCGCCGACGCGGACGTGAAGGCGGCCCTGCGTCAGGCTGGCGAAGACGCCATGGCCCACGGGGTCTATGGGGCCCCCAGCTTCGTGACCGGCGACGGGGAACTGTTCTGGGGCGATGATCGCCTGGAGGACGCGCTCGCCTGGGCCAACGGGACGGCGGTCAGACCGGCATGATCCCCAACCGCGCGATCACCCGCCGCAAGTCACCGGCAAGGCGGTACTCCAGGTCGTAAGGATGGATGCCCACCCGCAGGGGCCCGCCCCCGGCGGCCACCCAGGCACGGTTGACGGCGTTGAACAGCCGCACCGGCCAGACGCGGCCCCCTGTATCGGCCTCGAATCCCATCATGGGCGACGGCCGGAGCCGCCCGGTCCGCGCGTCCAGGATCCCCCCGAACACCTCGTGACGGCGGAACGGCAGGTCCTTCAGGCGGGCGCGCGGAATCGCCCCCATGGCCCAGGCCGGCGGAACATAAAGGTCCGACACCACCAGATCGTGGGCCCCGAACCAGCCATGGCACCGGCGGATAAGCGCGGCGATGCCATCGGCGTCCAGGGCCAGGTGCTCGGCCACGTCGCGGGACACCAGCAGGCTATGCACGCGGTGTTTCCAGCCGCGGACGTGGTCCACCTTGTGGCGCCAGCCGTGGCCGGCCAGGCGATGGCCCGTCCCCTGCCAGGCGCGCAGGCGGTCGATCTGGGCGGGGTGCCAGTCCAGCCCCGGCACCACCAGCAGATCCACCGGCCCAAGACCGTGGTTGTCCAACAGGTCGAGCAAGCCCTCGACCCGGGACAGGGTGTCCGGCATCACGTCGTGGATGGAGACGACGGCCCGGCGGCCCGGCCGATCAGCCTCAGCCATCGGCGCGCCTGTTCGCCCCGCCGTCGCCATCCAGGGCGGCCCCATGATTGGCCAGCACGTCCAGCCAGCCCTTGATGGCCCAGGCGTTCATCTCCCGCGCCCCCTCGGCGCCCATCCCCGCCTTGCGCTGACGGATGGTGACATCCAGGCTGGCCACCCGGCCCAGGGCCTGGCTGACGGTCTCGCCGTCGCCGATTCGGAACAAGGCACGGTCAAGCATCGGCCATTCGGTGATGCCGCAATGGGCCGAGACCAGCACATTGCGCCCGCGCGCCAGCGCCTCCAGGGCGACGGTCCCCAGGGACTCCACGTGGGACGGCAACACAAGCACGTCGCAGGCATCGAGCGCCCCCGGCAAGCGCGCCCGTGGCAGCCAGCCCGGCACCGCCAGGTTGGACAGGTCGCGGGCCTGGTCCTCGATGACGGCGCGCAATGGGCCATCGCCGATGATGGTGAACCTCATGTCCGGATGATCCCGGGCGGCGTCCACCACCGCCTGAACGTTCTTTTCCGGTGCCAGCCGACCGGCGAACAGCACCCGCGTCACCTGTTCCGCCAGCGGACTCACAGGGGGATCGATGAACAGGCGCGGGATGGGCGTGCCCATCAGGTCGACCCGGCGCGCGCCCAGGGACCGGGCCGCGTCCGCCATGGCATGGGAGTTGGCCAGCACCACCGCCCCACGGTCGAACAGAAAGCGATTGGCCAACCGCATGTAGGAGCGCGGAATCGCCCCCAGGCCGCTCGACCAATAGAGATCCGCCAAACGCTCATAGTGTGTGTGGAAGCCGACGATCAACCCGGCGCCCACCGATCCCGCCAGGCGCGCGCCCAGCAACCCCCAGGGTCCCGGCGTGGGCACCACCACCGCATGGGGCCGAAAGGCCATCAACCGCCGGCGCACCGTCATCAGGTTGGGCAGCAGGATTTTCTGGGTAGAGTCGCCAGGCAGGGGCAGCGACAGACTGCCCAGGTCCGGATCGCCGCCCGGGCCGAACACCGCCACGTCGGCCACGTGATCGCGCAGGTGTTCCACAAGATCCGCGTAATAGGCCCCGACACCGTTGCGCTCGGGCTCGGCGTCGGACACCACCGCAATGCGCTGGCCGGCGGGTCGCGAACCAGGGCCATCGTTGAAGGGGCCGGAAGGCTCGGCGGGGTTCGGCATGGTCACCTTCCCTGCTGGCCGGCGAGCACAGGCGATCCAGGCGTCCGGGAAGCCCTGACATCGGCGCCGACGGGGATTGGCGCTGCCGTCGGCGCCTCCGGTGGCATGGGGCGGCCGAACGCAAAGGCCGCGTACACATCGGCGAAGCGTCGCCTCAGCGCCGTCTCATCCAGCCCGAAATCGCTCAGCGCGTAGCGATGTCCCGACCGCCAGGCGCGCGATCGCGCTGTCTCCGCCTCCAGCACGGCCTCGAGGTCCGGGTTTAAGGGCAACCCCAGGATATCATGCGCGCGCCGCACCGATCGCGAGAGTTCCGTCTTGACCGCCGTCATGTCAAGGGTGAGATGCCGCCCGGGCGTTGCCGGCGGTGGCAACACCCGCAACAGCGTGTCATAGTACGCCGCGAGCAGTTCCGGCATGCGCTCCTGAAACAGGGTGCCATCCGGGTCACCGCCAAACAGCGCCACGCCCCCCTTGATGGCCGACAACTGCGACGGCACCACGGCGACCGGATCCCGCAGGCAGCAGATCACGCGGGCGTCCGGGAACGTCTCCAGCACCGTCCCCGCCATGCCAGCGAACGCGGCGTTCTTGGACAGCAGCCGCTTGTCAGGACCGTGTACATAGAGATGGCGTTGCAGGAGGCGCTTGTAAAAGGTCATAAGCCGCCGCTTCTCGCCCTCGGGCATGGCCGTATCGATATGGCCAAGCCGCCACAGGGCCTCGGCCCGGGGGAAGGGCACCACCAGAATGAAGCAGGCAAACACCGGCAGCAGCGCAAGATAGTCTTCCTCCGGCGCCGACAGGTCCATGGCGTGCACATCGTCCAGGCCACCGAACACATGGCCCTGCAGCCAGCCCAGCAGGCGACCCAGCGGCCGGCCCATGGCACGATCCAGCCGCGCCAGGCCGAGCACGATCATGCGCTGTGTGATCGACGGCGCGAATAGGCATTCCCACGTGCTGAAGGTGGTGACTCCGGGATCGCGCGCCAGGACCCGATGCAGGGCGGTGGTACCGCTGCGCGGGACGCCAAGGATGAACAGAGGATCGCGGATCTCCACCCGCCGATAGCCCGGGAACAAGACCTCGTCCAGCAGCATCGCCAGCCAGTGAAGGGCCATCCCCAGCGTGAACAGCGGCACGAAGGCGGCCATCACCAGCAGCCGCCACCCCCACGCTCGGTCAAACGACGGCCAGCGCCGCCCCGGAGGGGGCGCCACCGCCGCCCGCACCAGGGCGCCATAGCGCTTCAGGCTGTCGCCGAACAGGGAGCCCACGCCACACCTCCTGAAATGCCACCATCTCCGGCCGACCGCGCAACCCAAACGCGACGACCGGTCCCGAACCGCTTTGCCTAAGGGCCGAACCGGGACGAGGCAAATGACGGTTTTGCGACGCTCGGCGTCCCAACATCCGATCATCGCCTCATCGTTTTAGTCTGCCCGGCCGCCCCCGCCGGACGCAAGGTCGAGTCCGCCGGACATAGACGAGACCCATGAACCTGCTAGGCTGCCGCCAGAGGGATCATCTGTGTCCTGTTTGACCGCACCGGAGTCACTGTTTCATGACCACCCCTTGCATCATCACCGTGGCGCTCACTGGCTCCGTCCCCACCAAGGCCAACAATCCAGCCGTGCCCATCACCGTGTCCGAGCAAGTCGAGTCGGCCCACGCCGCCTTCGAGGCCGGCGCCACCCTCGCCCACTGCCATGTGCGCAACGACGATGGCTCCACCACCTCGGACCCGGAGCGGTTCGCCCGCCTCATGGAGGGCCTGCGCGCCCATTGCCCCGGCATGATCGTGCAGTTCTCCACGGGCGGCCGCTCGGGGAAGGGCGACGAGCGCGGCGGCATGATCCCCTTGCGGCCGGACATGGCGTCGCTGTCCACCGGGTCCTGCAATTTCCCCACCCGTATCTACGAGAATGCGCCCTCGTTCGTGGACTGGCTGGCCGGCCTGATGAAGGACCATGGCGTCAAGCCGGAGATCGAGGTGTTTGACCTGTCCATGCTGTTCAAGGCGGTGGAGATGGCCGGGGACGGGCGCATCCAGGGTCCGCTGCATGTCCAGTTCGTCATGGGCGTCAAGAACGCCATGCCCGTGGACCGCGAGACCTTCGAGTTCTACGTCCGCACCGTCCGGCGCCTGGCCCCGGACGCCACCTGGACGGGCGCCGGCATCGGCCGCCACCAGCACACCCTGGTGCGGTGGTCGCTGGAGCAGGGCGGTCACGTGCGCACCGGCCTGGAGGACAACATCCGCTGGGACAAGGACACACTCGCCCCCTCCAACGCCGCCCTGGTCCAGCGCGCCGCCGATCTGTGCGCCGATTACGGCCGCCACCCGGCCAGCGTCGCGGAGGCCCGGGCGCTGCTCAGGCTGCCGGCGGCATGAGGGGTGCTCACGGCCGGCCGGGCGCTCCCGCGCCGGCCCGGGCCCGCGCCCGCGCCCAGGCGATGAAGGCGGCGGCCGTCAGGTTCATGGTGAAGGCGTACAGGATGGCCGGCACCACCATCTCCGGCATGCCCAGTAAGGTTGTGGCGATGAAAATGGCCAGCGCGGCGTTCTGAAGGCCGGCCTCCATGGTCACCGCCACGGCGTCCGCCAGGGTGAGCCGCAGGACGGTGGCCGTCAGCATCCCCAGGGCCATGGTGCCCACGTTCAGCGCCAGCACATAGGGTCCCACGTCCGTCGCATGGGCGATCATGGTCTCGCGCTGGCCGACGAAGGCGCCGACGACGATGACGGCGAAGATCGCGGTGGCCAGGTGGCGGGCGGTGGGGCGGATGGCCTCGGCCAGGCGCGGCCAGCGGTGGTTGAGGCCCATGCCCAGGACGATGGGCACCCCGGTGACCACGAACACCCCACCGAGGACCTTTTCCAGCGGCAAGCCGACCGCCTGTCCGTCGCCCAGCAGCAGCGCCTGGGACAGCCCCAGGATCAGCGGCACGGTGAGAATGCCGGCCAGGCTGGACACGGCCGTCATGGACACCGACAGCGCCGCGTTGCCGCCCGCCAGAACCGTCAGCAGATTGGAGGTGATGCCGCCGGGGCAGGCGGCCAGCACCATCAGACCCAAGGCGAACTCGGGCCGGCCGCCATACATCACCACCAAGCCCGCCCCGAGCAGCGGCAGCAGCACCAGTTGGTTGGCCAGGCCGGCGCCCAGGGACAGCGGCGCGCGAAACACGCGGGTGAAGTCGCGCACGCACAGGCCCAGGCCGATGGCGAACATGATGAAGCCCAGGCCCAGCGGGAGAAGGATCTCGATCATCCGGGGGGTCCTCTTGGAGGGGTGAGATGCCCGGTCTTACACCTCGCGTCCCCCCGTTGCACCTGTCGGTTTACGACCCGCGCGAACGCCGGCGGCTCAGGCGACCAACCGCCATAGAATCACCCCAAGGCAACTGGCCGCCACCAGGACCAGTTGAAACCGCGCCGTCCGTCCCAGCACGGCGTTGTACGGGGCCGCGCCATCGGCGGCCATGAACGCCCGCACCAGGGGAAGCGCCATGGGCGCGCAAGCCAACCCCAGGACGGCGCCACGCAGCGCCGGGTCCAGCGCCGCCAGGGCCACCAGCCCGGCCAGGGTGGCCCCCAGCAAGGCGGCATAGATCCCGCCGGCCACCCGCCGTCCGACCCGGATCGCCAGCGTCCGGCGGCCGGCGCGGGTGTCGCTCTCCAGGTCCCGCGCGTTGTTGACCATCAGCACGGCGGCCGCCGGCAAGCCCACCACCAGCCCCATGAGGCCGGCCGCGCCGCTGACCATGCCGGTGTTGAGGTAGACGACCCCGCCCACCGCGATCAGGCCGAAGAACAGCACCACGAAGACCTCGCCCAGCGGTCCCCGCGACAGTGGCCAGGGGCCGGACGAGTAGGCATAGCCCGCCAGCACCGACAGAATCCCGATCAACAGGATCGGCCAGCCGCCAAGCAGCACCAGCCAGGCACCGCCCATCACCGCCATGGCGAAGGCCACGTGCGCCGCCATCAGCACCTGGCCGGGCGTCATCCAGCCCCGTTCCGTGACCCGTGGCGGCCCCATGCGGTCGGCGCCGTCCGTCTGGTTGAGGGTGTCGGCGGCATCGTTGTGAAGGTTGGTGCCGATCTGGATGGCCAGCGCCGACAGGGCCGCCACCAACGTCACCGAGGGCCGCAAGACACCGCTTTCCGCCCAGCCGACGGTGGCCCCGGCCAGGATCGGCGAGATCGACAGCGGCAGGGTGCGGGGGCGGATGGCGTGCCACAGGATCACCGGCCAGGGGGGACGCGCGGAGGTGTCGGTCATCGAGGGTTCCGTGCTGGACGCGAAGGAAGGCCGCCGGGATCGTATCAGGCGGGGCCAGGGCGCGAGCGTCGGGTGTCGGGTGTCAGGCGTCGGCCGGCCGCGCACCGACATGAATCGCGGCGATCCCCAGGGACAGATTGCGATACCGCACATCAATGAAGCCGGTCTCGCGCAACCAGCCAGCCAGGGTCTCCTGATCGGGGAAGGCGCCAATCGACTCCACCAGATACTGATAGGCCTCCGGTTGCCGGGCGATCGCCGCCCCCAGGCGCGGGATCGTGCGCCGGGAGTAGCGCTCGTAGGCCGGGCGAATGACACGCCAGGGGGTGGAGAACTCCAGGCACAGCACCTGCCCGCCGGGCGCCAGGACGCGCAGCACCTCGGCCAGGGCGCCCTTGCGATCGGTCATGTTGCGCAAGCCGAACCCAAGGGTCACCACGTCGAAGGTCCGGTCTGGGAAGGGCAGCGCCTCGCCAGCGCCGGAGACCCAGCGAACGCGCGGACCAGCGTTGGCCTTGATGCCCGCCTCCAGCATGCCCTGGGAGGGATCGCAGACCACCACCGCCCACCCCTTGTCGGCCATCAGATCGGCGATGTCCCCGGTTCCGCCGGCCAGGTCCAGCGCCAGGCCGCGCCCACGCGGCTTGCCAGCCATGCGGCGCACCTTGCGCTTCCACAGGCGGTGAATGCCGAAACTCATGACATCGTTCATGGAATCATAGCGCGGCGCGACCGCGTCGAACATCGCGCGAATGCGGCGCCCATCGGCCCGGCGCTCGGCCTCGTCGAGGCCGGCGGCGGGGGACAGGGGGGCTGATGCGGACTCTGGCACGGGTTCTCCCTCGGCTTCGGGACCCACCGGCACGGCGATGGGTCGGCGGATCGGGCGCGCCGCGCCACGCACTCGGTTACGGCGCCTGGCGAAAAGAACCGTCGGGACGCGGGCACGGCGGCATCATCCGCGTGAGCCCGCCGCCCGCTTGGGGTTGGGGCGATGGGCCCGGGCCGCGCTGGCCCGGGTCCGGTCCACCCGATGCATCACGCCCGCCCGCCGCACCAAGGCCACCAGACCCTGGCGCAACAGACTAGGGTACATCCGGTCGAACACCAGACCCGCCAGGCGATCGGCCAGGTCGTAATCGGCGTGCAGGCGAACGCGGGTGCGTGACGGCCCGATCTCGGACAGCGACCACGTCTGGACCAACGTCCGGAAGGGCTTGTCGTGGGAAACGATGTGGATTGTCCTGGGCCGGTCGAAGGTGGCCCGCGACAGGAAGGTGGTGGTCAACCCCAGGCCCCCCACGGTCTGGAACACCCGCAACGCCTCGCCGTCGTGCCCGTCCGTGCGCACCGCCTGGAAGCCGGGCAGAAACTCTGGGTAGCGTGCAACGTCGGCGATCACGTCATAGACCACCGGGCGTGGAAAGCCGACATCGCGGTGGAGGGTGAGTTGGGGCATGACGCGCGGTCCGTCCCTTGTTGGTGCCTGGCTCATCGGGTTCCGCCCCTCCGACATCAGCACGCCCGGGGAACGGCCGGAGACGTCTAGCAGGAAACCCTGACACCCCTCAACAGGCATGCGACGCCTGTACACCACGGCACGGCGACGCCCATCGCGAATACCATAGCAACGTGCTGCGAATTGCGAAGCGTCAATGTGCCACCCATGAGGGCATGCTAGGCGTTTTTGTTGCTGGGGAACTGGAGTCTCCAGACCCGACATCACCGCCCAGCCCGGCCCCACTCGTCCGGGCCATCGACGGTCCGAAGCACGTCCCTGGCCTGGGCGCAAACCGGTTCCATCGGAGCATGCCCTGGGCGTGCGGCCCCTCAGAGCCCGTCCGGAAAGTCTCGAGCGCCGCAATATGTTGTATTCCATCACCTTTGATGCGCGCCATATGTGGTGTCCTTCAGGGCTTTCCGGACAGACACTCACGCAGGAGACATCTCAAATGGTCATTCGCAGCTTTCTTGTCGGCCTGCTGGTACTGCTCTGGGCCTCGTCCGCCTCGGCGTCCAGTCTGGAGGCCGTGCTACGCTGCGGCCCCGCGGACCAGCCCGTCGACCTTCTGGACTGCCTGGGCGACGGCCCCATTGAAATCAGCCGCGACGGCGAGAAGACCGTGGCCTCGGGCAACGCCGTGATGTCCCTGGGCGCGCGCGACGACCATGGCCTGCACATCCAGGGACCGAAGAACTTCTCCATCGTGGCCCGTAACCGCAGCGCCGACCATCGCCTGTCGCTGACCGTACGGCGAGGCGACGGTCACGTTCTCCTCACACAGACAGCCCACCGCTTCGGAACCGTCGCTTTCTACCGCTGCGGACCGGTGCTGGAGTTCGAATGCCGCGAGTATAACTACGA
>JANQGN010000255.1 GCA_028277295.1 Rhodospira sp. | reverse complement strand
TTTTTTCGCCCGCCACCCCACCGCTGACGCCGAGAAGGAGCCCGGCCGTGTCCCTCACCGATTACCTCTTCACTTCCGAGTCCGTGTCCGAAGGTCATCCGGACAAGGTGTGTGACCGGATCTCCGACGCCGTCGTCGATACCTTCCTGGCCGCCGATCCGGTGGCCCGGGTGGCCTGCGAGACGCTGACCACCACCAACCTCGTGGTGCTGGCCGGCGAGGTGCGCGGCCCCGCCGAGGTGGCGCAGAACAAGGACCTGATGATTCAGGTGGCGCGCGACGCCATCAAGGACATCGGGTACGAGCAGGATGGCTTCCACTGGAAGACCGCCGACGTGCAGGTCCACCTGCACGCCCAGTCCTCCGACATTGCCCAGGGCGTGGACGCCGCCGGCAATAAGGACGAGGGCGCCGGCGACCAGGGCATCATGTTCGGCTACGCCTGCGACGAGACCGAGGAGCTGATGCCCGCGCCCATCGCGCTGTCGCACCGCATCCTCCAGTCCATGGCCAAGGCCCGCAAGAACGGCGGCGCCACCCTGCTGGGACCGGATTCCAAGAGCCAGGTGACACTGCGCTACGTGAACGGCAAGCCGGTGGGCGCGACCAGCGTGGTGGTTTCCACCCAGCATGCCGAGTCCGCCAGCATCGACGAGGTCCGCGAGTTGGTGCGCGGCCACGTCCTCGAAGTGCTGCCCGAGGGATGGATGTGCCCGGAGGAGGAGTTCTACGTGAACCCCACCGGCCGCTTCGTCATCGGTGGCCCCGACGGCGATTGCGGCCTGACCGGGCGCAAGATCATCGTCGACACCTACGGCGGCGCGGCCCCGCACGGCGGCGGCGCGTTCTCCGGCAAGGACCCCACCAAGGTGGACCGCTCGGCCGCCTACGCGGCGCGCTACCTGGCCAAGAACGTGGTCGGGGCCGGCCTGGCCAGCAAGTGCACCATCCAGGTGTCCTACGCCATCGGCGTCTCCAAGCCGCTGTCGGTCTATGTCAACACCGGCGGCACGAGCACGGTGGATGAGGGCAAGCTGGCCAGCGCCCTCCAGGAGGTCATGGACCTGTCGCCGCGCGGCATCCGCGAGCACCTGGGCCTGAGCCGGCCGATCTACGCCCGCACCGCCGCCTACGGCCACTTCGGCCGCGAGCCGGAGGACGACGGCGGCTTCTCCTGGGAGCGCCTGGACCTGGTGGATGCGCTGAAGTCCGCCGTTGGCGGCTGATCGTCATCCCCCGGCGCCGGAAGCGGAGGTCCGCACCGAGGACGTCCGCTTCTATGGCCGGCGCAAGGGCAAACCCCTGCGCGCCGGCCGGCAGGCGCTGATCGAGGACCGCCTGCCGGCGCTGGCCGCTCCCTGGCCGGCCGAGGGCGAGATCCTCGACCCCCGCGCCCTGTTCCCGCGCCCGACGCGCGCCGTCTGGCTGGAGATCGGCTTCGGCGGCGGCGAGCATCTGGCGGCCCAGGCGGCCGCCCATCCCGACGTGGGCTTTGTCGGCGGCGAGGCGTTCCAGTACGGTGTCGCCAAGCTGGTGGCGGCGGTCGACGAGGCCGGCCTGGACAACGTCCGCGTGGTCGCCGACGACATCCGCCCCTGGCTGCATCATCTGCCCGACGCCTGCCTGGAGCGGATCTTCGTCCTCTTCCCCGACCCCTGGCCCAAGACCCGCCACGCCAAGCGGCGCATGATCGCGCCCCGGCGGCTGGACCTGTTCGCCCGCCTGCTGGCGGACGACGGTCTGCTGCGGGTGGCCACCGACGATCCCGGGTATGTGCGCTGGACCCTGATGCACGTCACCGCCCATCCGGCCTTCCAGTGGACCGCCCGGCGCGCCGACGACTGGCGCCAAACGCCCGCCGATCACGTCCGCACCCGCTATGAGACCAAGGCCCTGGACGCCGGCCGGGCGCCCACATACCTTGATGTCAGGCGCCGGGCGCGGGGATCTTGCTTAGAGCCCGTCCGGAAAATCTCGGGAACCACAATATAGTGTGTGCCCGTGTTCGAATCGCATGCCGTATGTGGTGCTAAGCAAGGCTTTCCGGACAGACACTTACGATGAAACAGAGGGTTGGCGGGCCTGTAACGTTCTTGCTTGGCGAACCCGCGCAATAGCGAAGACGTACACGACCAAGCCAAGGGGAACCCAAATGGGAGCGAACCAAAATATTCCCCCCGTGGACGTCAGGAACGCCGAGAACTCCGTAAATGTTGTGTAATCCGGGTCTCCCCTAAGATAATCAAGGAGCCCAGGAATATTAAAGAACATAATTATCGCTATTTCAAGTACTGCGTACCCAACAAAAGATCCGATAATAAGATATATAAGAGCATCAACTTCAAGTTTGAACGCATAGTTACTCCTGTGTTTATTTGGCTTCTTCAGAACCATCTTGACCAATGGGAGGATGGCAATCGTTGCCATTGAGACGGCGATCATACCCATTTCCGGAGAGGACGCGGTCTCAAGAACGTCAAACGTCCATTCCCGTGATCTCCAGACAATGAAGAGCCAGACCCCTATCGTGGCGACAATCATATAAAAACAAATGGACATGAGTTCTTGCGCGGGTGACAGAAATGAGAATCTGTATCCCGTTTTTTTCATATACCTGACGACAAAAAATGTTATGATAAAAATACTCCAGCCTAAAATAAAACGATAACTTACGTTGGTATTTAGAATATCAACACCGTGATCCGAAAATACAACGTGTGACGCTATAAAATAACAAACTCCCATATATATAGATGCAAGGACAGCTACAAAAATAGCAGGACCCCTGGAAAAAAGATGATATAGAAGTGCGAATAATATTGTTTCCTCAATAATTATTATTAAAAATATAAACATAACTTCACCAAAATTTTCAACAATTTTGTTGAACCTGCTACAATCACTACAGTAGTTAAGAAAATTTCCGTAAAAAATAGCCGTAGGTATTGTAAACATAGGAGCTATAATTGCAATTATAAAAAGACCAGCAAATCCTAAGCCAGCATTGTTGTCTGGCGTGTCGTTTTGTCCCGATGAAATAGGAAACGCATTTCCTGCCACACGCCCTTGCTCATAATTGACCCTAAAATCACTTCCAACAAAGTATGGAAAAGGTTTATTATTAAAGCCGGCGGTCCACGCAACGACTTCATACGAAGCCTCTTCCGAGGTTTTGCTGCTCATCCAAGTTGCTCCCGTTCAGGACATACGCAGAAGAACAGCAAAAACGGTGCGCCAGAACACCTGCTGTGTCAAGGCGACAGCGCCACCGAAAGTCGGGGTGGCGCGTCTGGTCTACTCCAGATGAAGAAATCATAGATTATAACGGGCGTGCGCCTCTCCCAAGGCGACTCCTGGTCCGCCCCATGCCAACCCCTACGCCCTGGACGCCGGCCGGGCGCCCACATACCTTGATGTCAGGCGCCACCCGCGCGCGTGAGTCTGCGGGGCTTGGTCGCTTGCCTGTCTTCCCGAGCCGCAGGACGACGGCCCATGCCGCCCCAAAACCCCTTGCCTCCCGCCACCGCCGGCCCCGAACTGCTGACCGTGGCCGAGATGGGCCGCGCCGATGCCGCCGCTGTCGCCGCCGGGGAGCCCTCCCTGGCGTTGATGGAGGCCGCCGGCCACGCCGTCGCCCGGGCCATCCGTGCCCGCTGGCGGCCCCGGCGCGTCACCGTGCTGTGCGGCCCCGGCAACAATGGTGGCGATGGGTTCGTGGTGGCGCGCCTGCTGGCGCGGCACGGCTGGCCGGCGCGGGTGGCGCTGCTGGGCGACCGGGACCGGCTCTCCGGCGACGCCGCCGTCAACGCGGCGCGCTGGGACGGCCCGACGGAAGCCCTGGACCTGGGCGCGCTGGACCGCACCGGCCTGGTAGTGGATGCGCTGTTCGGCGCCGGCCTGACCCGGCCGATCGAAGGCGTGGCCGGGTCGGTGCTGGAGGCCGTCGCCGCCCGGGGGATCCCGTCGGTGGCCGTGGACATGCCCAGCGGCGTGGACGGCGACAGCGGCCGGATCCTGGGCACGGCCGCCCCGGCGGCGGTCACCGTCACCTTCTTCCGCGCCAAGCCCGGCCACCTGCTGGATCCGGGGCGGGGTCTGTGCGGCGACCTGGTGGTGGCCGATATCGGCATCCCGGCGGCGGTGCTGGCGGACATCGGCCCCATGGCCTTCCGCAACGGACCGGCACTGTGGACGCTGCCCCGCCCGCGCCCCACGGATCACAAGTACACCCGGGGCCACGCGGTGGTGTTCGGCGGGGCGAGGATGACCGGCGCCGGGCGGCTGGCGGCCCGGGCGGCGCGGCGCCTGGGGGCGGGGCTGCTGACCGTGGCCGCGCCCGGCGCGGCGCTGCCCCTGTATGCCCAGGACGCGCCCGGCGTCATCACCCGCGCCCTGGACCGGCCAGAGGACCTTGACGCGCTGCTGGACGACGCCCGCCACAACGCCCTGCTGCTGGGCCCCGGGGCCGGGCGCGGACCGGTCACCGCCCAGCGCGCCCTGACCCTGCTGGCCACCGGGCGGCCAACGGTGCTCGACGCCGACGCGCTCACCAGCTTCGCCGACGACGCGGCCATGCTGTTCGACGCCGTCGCCGGCCCGCTGGTGCTGACCCCCCATGAGGGCGAGTTCCGCGCCTTGTTTCCCGATCTGGCCTCCGAGACCGACCGCGCGGCCCGGGTCCGCCGGGCGGCCCGCCAAGCCGGCGCCGTGGTGTTGCTGAAGGGACCGCAGACGCTGATCGCGGCGCCGGACGGACGCCTGGTGATCAACACCAATGCGCCGCCGACCCTGGCCACGGCGGGATCGGGCGACGTGCTCGCCGGAGCCATCCTCGGCCTGCTGGCCCAGGGCATGCCGGCGGCCCAGGCGGCGGCCGCGGCGGCCTGGCTGCATGGGGCCGGCGCGCGCTTGGGGCCGCCGGGGCTGATCGCCGAGGATCTGCCCGAGGCCATGGCCCGGGCGGCGGCGGGCGGATCGACGGGCGTCCCTTGAGACCGACCGCGCCCGTGCCCACATGATAATAGCGTGCGGGCATACAACCCGCGCGCCACGTCACGATCACGGCCGGCTTGGGGATCCGGACGGCGTCGCCGCGCGGTCACCTGGAGAGACCGGCGGATGAGGGGATCCGGCGCATGACGATGCAGACGCAGCCCGCCGCGACCGGCTTGCTTGGCCGCCTGCGCAGCCTCGGCACTGTGTGGCGCGACATCTCCGACAAGGTGTCTAGCGCCGACGATCTGTCGAGCCTCAATCCCGATCTGCCCGAGGAGGACGCCCGCAAGATCCGGGCCGGCATGAATGCCTGTCTGGAGGCACGCGGGGGCGAGGTCTCGGCGCGTGCCCGGGCGGCCACGCTGGGGCGCGCTTATCTGAGCCTCAACGAGACCGGCCGCGCCCGCTTCCTGGAGATCCTCGCCCGCGAGTACGCCACCGACCATGACCGGGTGCGCGACGCGGCGGCGGCGGTGCTGGCGGTGCAGGACGACCACATCGCCGCGCTACAGTGGGCCGAGGGCCGGTTGCGCGATGTGCTGGTCTCGCCACGCCAGCGCTTGTTGACCCAGTTCAACGCCCTGCCCCGGGGGATCAAGTTCCTGGTGGACATGCGCGCCGAGCTGCTGCCGCTGTTGCGGGACCGGCCCGAGTTACGCGGCCTGGAGCGGGACTTGCGCGACCTGCTGGCCTCCTGGTTCGACATCGGCTTCCTGGAGCTGCGGCGCGTCACCTGGGAGTCGCCGGCCGCCTTCCTGGAAAAGATCATCACCTACGAGGCGGTGCACGAAATCCAGAGCTGGGACGACCTGAAGAACCGCCTGGACCACGACCGCCGGCTCTATGCCTTCATCCATCCCCACATGCCCGAGGAGCCCTTGATCTTCGTCGAGGTGGCGCTGGTCACCGGCATCGCCGGCAACATTCAGGCGCTGCTGGACATGGACGCCCCCATGCTGGACCCGGAGGAGGCGGACACCGCGATCTTCTATTCCATCTCCAACGCCCAGGCGGGACTGGCCGGCATCAGCTTCGGCAATTTCCTGATCAAGCAGGTGGTCGAGCGGCTCAGCCACGCCTTTCCCAAGCTGTCCACCTTCTCCACCCTGTCGCCCATTCCCGGCTTCTGCGGCTGGCTCGACCGGCGCCTGGCGGAGGGCGAGCCGGGCCTCCTGTTGCCAGCCGAGCGCAAGGCCATCACCCAGGCCACGGGCGGGGCGGGGGCCGGGCGCCCCGCCGAGGCGGCGGGCGAGACCGGCGCCGAGACCAGGCCCCAGAAGAATGGCAAGACCGGCAAGGCGGCGCGTCCCCTGCTGGGCGCCAAGGGCAGTTTCAAGACGCTGCTGGCCGCGCCCGACTGGCCGGAGCACGACCCCCTGTCGACCGCCCTGAAGGGGCCGATGACACGGCTGTGCGCCCGCTATCTGGTCAACGAACGCCGGCCCGCCCGCCAGGACGGCCGCCCACCCATCGCCCTCGATCCGGTGGCCCATTTCCACCTGTCCAACGGCGCGCGGGTGGAACGGCTCAACTGGATGGGCGATCGCTCGCCCAAGGGGTTGCGCCAGGCGGGCGGCCTGATGGTCAACTACCTCTACAAGCTCTCGGACATCGAGCGCAATCACGAGGCCTATCAAGGTCAGGGCAAGGTCGCCACCTCCACCGCCATCCGCAATCTGGCGAAGGGTTAGAGCCCGTCCGGAAAGTCTCGGGAACCGCAATATATTGTGTGCCTGTGCCCGGATCGCATGCCGTGTGGTGTGTTTTGCAAGGCTTTCCGGACAGACACTGAGAGCATGCCGCGCGATTTCTGAATCGCCCAGCATGCTCTAACTATTTGTTTTTCAAGCAAATCGTCCCCAATAGATCTTTCAGGGCGATCTGTGCCAGATCGCTCTGGATCTGCTCTATGGCGCGACCATCAAGCCGCGATGAGTCTTTCTCGTCGCGGCTTGATCTCAGTCGTCCTCGACGTTTCCCTTGGGTTTGTCTGGCGCCGGAGGACCGGGTGGGGGCACGCGGCCAAGACCTCTGGACGTTGGCGAGACCGGCGCGGCGCCGCGTTTCCTCTCTTGCCCTCATCTGTCGATAACGGCGTCCCGGGACGCGCCTTCGGCAATAAAGTTCCTTTCTTCAACTTTCTGGCACAACCCGTGACACCCCGTGGGGACGGCCTGGCGGCGACGTCCGGGGCGTGTGGCCGCCGAGCGCCCGCCCTGGCTCATAACCGTTTGTTAACGATGTTTTGCAAGAATAACGATATTTGCCTTAAAAGTTAAATAATAAGAAAATGGAGGGAGATGACTCGGCTCCTGCAGGGTGAAACAAAATGATGACAGAAAAGAATGCGAGACGACAAACCGAGATATTTTCCAGATTCACCATTGGGACCCGCATGGCCATCGGCTTTGCCATCCTTATCGCGCTGAGCGTGCTTGTGGGTCTCATCGCGCAAACCAGCATGAACACCCTTTCGGACCTGACCGCGCGGCTCTATCGCCACCCCTTCGCAGTCAGCAACGCCGTGTTGGCGGCCAACGCCAACATCATCGCCATGCATCGCGGCATGAAGGATGTTGCCCTCGCCCCGGACGCGGCCGGCATCGACGCCGCCAGCGCCGAGGTTGATCGGCTTGAAAAGGCCGTGCTGGACGAGTTCGTCATCCTGCATGAACGGTTTCTCGGTGATCAGCGCATGGTCCAAGAGGCCGAGCAAGCCATCAAGGACTGGCGCGCCATCCGCGACGAGGTGATTACCCTGATGCGCACCGGCGACCGACGGGCGGCGGCCGACATCACCCGTGAACGCGGTGCCCGGCATGTTGCCCTGATCGACGACCGCATGACGGCCCTGATCGACTTCGCCCAGGGCAAGGCCGACTCCTTCATGCAGAACTCCGTGGCTGTTCGCCATCAGGTCACCTGGCAGATGTATGGGTTGCTGGGCCTGGTCGTCGCCATGGCCGTCCTCATGGCCTGGGGAATCACCCGCAGCATCACCAGGCCGATCGACCATCTGACCGAGGCGATGAAACGGCTCGCCAACAACGATCTGCGCGTTGACGTGCCTGGCATGGGCCGGGGCGACGAAATCGGCGCCATGAGCAAGACCGTTCAGGTCTTCAAGGACAACGCCATCCGTATGGAGGAGATGCGGGTCGAACAGGCCGAAATCAAGAGACGGGCCGACGAGGACAAGCGGACGCAGATGCATCGACTGGCGGACGTCTTCCAGACCCGCGTCGGCGAGGTCATCGAGTCCGTCGCGTCGGCGGCGACGCAATTGCAGTCGACGGCCCGGTCCATGTCCAGCATCGCCGAGGACACCAGCAGCCAGGCCAGCACGGTCGCCTCCGCGGCGGAACAGGCCTCGGCGAACGTCCAGACGGTCGCCGCCGCCACCGAGCAACTGGGCGGCTCGATCACCGAGATCAGCCGCCAGATGAGCGTGCAGACCGACGCGGCGGACGCGGCGGTTGCCGCGGCCCTGGCCAGCGACGCCGAGATCAAGGGATTGGCCGAAAAGGTGGACTCCATTGGCACCGTGGTCAACCTGATCACCAGCATCGCCGAGCAGACCAACCTGCTGGCGCTCAACGCCACCACCGCGAAGCCCTTGCCGGCATCGCCGGCGCGGGCGGCCTCGATCGGGGCGTTGGGCGCCAGCAGGTTGGTCTGCTCGGCGATGCTGGTGATCAGGTTGGCCACGGCGCCGATGGAGGCCACCTTTTCGGCC
>JANQGN010000234.1 GCA_028277295.1 Rhodospira sp. | reverse complement strand
AAAAGTGAAAGTCCTCATCCTGAGCGTCCGCAGGACGCGAAGGATCTCCAACGGAGACGAGCAACCTGACGGATCTGTCATCCGGGTTCGGAGCCCTGGACAGGGTCTCGCGACGCTGTCTCCGGGGCTTTCACGTGGTTCCTCGTGTCACCACCACCCGGGCGACGGTCAGCACATCCACCCCCGAGGCGCCGGCGCGGCGGAGCGCCCGGGCGCATTCCTCCACCGTGGCGCCGGTCGTCAGCACATCGTCCACCAGCAGGATTCGCCGGCCCTTCACCCTGTCCGGGGATGAGACCTGGAAGGCGCCGCGTACATTGGCGTGACGTTCCGACCATCCCAGCGCGCCCTGTGAGGGCGTTGACCGCACTCGCGCCAGCGCCATGGGGTCCCAGGGCCGGCCGCCCCGCCGGGCCAGCGCGCCCGCCAGCAAGGCCGCCTGATTGTAGCGCCGCCGCCACAGCCGCCAGCGATGCAGGGGCACCGGAACGATCAGATCGGCCGCCGCCAGCAAAGGCGCCCCGGCGCGCGCCATCCAGGCGCCCAGTGGTCGCGCGGCGTCGGTGCGGTCGCCGTGCTTGAAGGCCAGCAGCAACGGGCGGCTGTGATCGTCATAGACCATCACCGCGCGCGCCCGGTCGTAGGCCGGCGGTTTCCGCCGGCAGGTGAGGCAAACCAGGGCGTCGCCCCCGGCCGGCCCATGGGTATCGTCCCAGGCATCGGCGAAGGGCGCGCCGCAACGCGCGCACAGCGGGGCGGTGATGAACGTCGCGACGGCGAAGCACGCGCCGCACAGCGCGCCTGGCTCCGCCACCAGCGCGCCGCAGCGGAGACAGCGCGGCGGCAGCACCAGGTCCAGCAGGGCGCGCAACGCGGCCCATCCGGCGCGGCCGGGATCGATCAGGGGGCCCGCGTGACCGTCGTCCATGCCGCGCCGTTGGTCCCCCATGGGCCGTCAGTCGCCCGCAACCGCGCCGTCGCCGCGCCGGTCGGCCACCCCGGCGAGGGTTCCCTCGGGGTCGCGGGTCACCACGCCCAGGTGTCCCATGGCGTCGTCGCGCGCGCCCAGGCGGGTCGGCCGGTGGCCCATGCGCTCCAGGTCGGCCGCCAGGGCGGCGTCGAGATCCGCCTCGACGAGCACGTCAAGGTCACCGTCCGGTCCCGGCCGCAGGCGCGGCCCATCCATCGCCGTGCCCAAGTCCTCGCCGAACAGGACATGGCGGGTGATCACCATTGCCTGCAACAGCGGTTGGGCGGCGCCGCCGTTGCCTCCCATCACCATCACGCGTCCGTCGCGTAGGCGCGCCACCGGGGCCGTGAGGCCATGGGGCGGCTTGCGGCCGGGCAGCAGCACGTTGGGCCGCGCCGGATCAAGCTGGAAGGCGCGCACCTGATTGGTCCAGAGCAGGCCGGTCCCGGTCAAAAGCACACCGGCGCCAAAGGACTCGTGCAGGCCCTGCGCCAGCCCGGCGGCCCGGCCGGCGGCGTCGATACAGCCGATCCAGACGCCATGGTCGCCGCGGCCGGTGGCCGGCGGGCCGGGTGTCGCCCGGGCGCGGTCGAGCGCGGCGGCGCCCTGGTCCAGCATGGCGTCGCTGAGGTAGGTGGTGGGATGCACCGCCATGAAGCGCGGGTCGCCGAGGTGTCGGTCCCGGACCGCCGCCGCCGCGCGCATCGCCTGGATCAGTCCATGGGCGTGGTCGCGCCCGTCGGCCTGTTCGGGCGCCAGCCGCTCGGCCATGCCCAGGACCATCAGCGCGATCAGGCCCTGCGTCGGCGGGGGGCCGTCGTGCACGGTGGCGGTGGGCGTCTTTAGCGTGAGCGGGCGGCGGCGCACCGATCGATGGGCGGCCAGGTCGTCCGACACCAAGGGACTGTCCAGGGCCTTCAGGTCGGCGCTGACCGCCCGGCCGACCGCGCCGCGATAAAAATCATCCAGACCGGCCGTGGCCAGCCCTCGCAGGGTCTGGGCCAGGGCGGGGTTGGTCAGCCGCCGGCCGGGCCTTGGTGGCGTGCCGCCGTCCAGAAGCAGGGCCGCCAAGGGGCGTCCGGCCAGGTCGGCGGCGGCCCGGGCCAGCGCGCGCGCCAGCCCGTCGGACATGGCGTGGCCCTGCTCGGCCAGGTGGATGGCGTCGTCCAAAAGGCGGGCTAGCGGCAGGTCGCCATCCCAGTGGTGGCGGCTGACGTCCAGCGCCGTCTGCCATCCCGCCACCGCGCCGGGCACCGTGGCCACGGCGTGGCCGCCGTGACGGGGGATGCGGGTCAGGCCCCGGCGCCGGTAGTCATCGGCGGTCACCGCCCGTCCGGCGGCGCCGGTGGCGTCGATGGCCAGGGGCGGGCGGCCCGGGCGCGCCAGCATCCACAATCCGTCCCCGGCCAGGCCGCACAGGTGCGGGCAGACGACGGCGGCGACGGCGGCGGCGGCGACGATGGCCTCGATGGCGTTGCCGCCCTCGCGCAGCACGCGCAAGCCGGAGTCGGCCGCCAGGGGATGCGGGGCGACGATCATGGACCGCTGGGCATGGACGGTTGTCAGCATCGGGGCCGGTCCGTTCTTTGGATCCATGGGCTTGGTGGCGTGGGGCGGCGCCACCATACCATCGGTCATGGGCAAGAGCCGGTGACATCCTTGGCCGACGCCGCCCGCTGGATGCGTTGCCCCTCGCCCATTGGGGGCATCCAAGGGCGGTGGGCCGCGAGACGCCGTGTGTCCGGGCGTCTTCCCCCCCGTCCCGGCCGCCCATCCTGCAGGGGGCCCACCTTGTATGGGCCAGGTACCCCCTGGGCGTCCAGTCCTTGCGGCCTGTCGCGGATGTATTCCTCGCGCGCGCGCCGGCTTGCCCGGCCGTGTGGGCAAGGGTAAGGAAGGGGCCGCATATTCTGCCCGCCCATGCCCGCCGCGCCCCATGGAGCTCCGACCATGCCCCGGAAGGACTATACCCACAGCGTCTACATGCCCATTCCCTGGGAGATCTTCCACCGTGACACGCGCACGTTGGCACAGCGCATCCTGGCCAGGAAAACGACCTACAAGGGGATCATCGCCATTGCCCGGGGCGGTTTGATCCCCGCCTGCATCATTGCCCGGGAGCTGGATATCCGGACCGTCGAGGCGGTCAGCATCGCCAGCTACGACGATCGCAGCCAGAAGGCGCCGCGCATGCTCAAGGGTGTCGATGCCGACCTGGTGGGGACTGGCGCGGACTGGCTGGTGATCGATGACCTGGTGGATTCGGGGCTTACCGCGCGGGTGGTGCGCGAGCTGCTGCCGGACGCGACCATCGCCGCCGTCTACGCCAAGCCCGAGGGGCAAGCCACGGTGGATCTGTTCGCCGTGGCGGTGAAGGGCGAGGTCTGGCTGTTGTTTCCCTGGGATGCGGAACTGTCGCCCAACGAGCCGTTGGCGCGTCTGACGTCCTCCGCCGAGGGCCAGGACTGATCCGCGCCGCGACGGCGGTGGGCCGGCGCACCGTGGCGGGCGGCCATGAGGCGTCTTATATGGACCGGGATATGCGGGTCCCGGTCAGTGGGGGGACCCGATCCCGCGGCCCGGAGGCTGCATACCCGGAGTCCATACGATGATTGCGAGCGCCTCACACGTCGCCGATCCCTCTGTATCGGGGGGCGTCGCGGGACCGCCTGCCGCGGTGGTCGGGGGACGTCAACACCATGTCGAGTCGGTCGTCCCGACCAGCCGTTGGCGTGACAATCTGGTGGTGAGCTGGCTGCTTGAGCACGGCTGGCGGATGCAGACACCCGAGACCCTGGTGAGCGGCCTGGGCGCGGCGCTGCGGGGTCTGGGGGTGCCGGTGGATCGGATGAACCTGGCCATGCGCCTGTTGCATCCCCAGGTGTTCAGCCTGGCGTTCCTCTGGCGGCCAGGCCAACCCGTGGAGCGGCGCGAGGGCGCCTACTCCATGCTGGAGAGCGACGTCTTCCTGCTCAGCCCGTTCAATGACCTGCTGACCAAGGGGGCCAGCGCCATCCGCCGCCGGCTGACCGGGCCGATGGTGATCCGGGATTATCCGATCCTGGAGGACCTGGCGGCCGAGGGCTTCACCGATTACGTGGCCCTGACGCTGCCCTTCGGCGATGGCCGCCACAGCGCCATCACCTTCGCCACCCGCGCGGGCGGTGGATTCGACGCCGCCGATCTGGCGGCGATTGACGATGCCGTGCCGGTGCTGGCGCGCATGGTGGAGATCCAGGCCCTGCGGCACACCTCGCTGACGTTGCTCGAAACCTACCTGGGACGCCAGACCGGCGCCCGGGTGCTAGACGGCAAGGTGCGCCGGGGCGACGGCGAGGTGTTGCACGCGGTGCTGTGGTTCTCCGACCTGCGCGGCTCCACGCCGCTGGCCGAGAGCATGGATGCGCGCTGCTTCCTGGAAACCCTGAACGGCTATTTCGACGCCATGGCTGGCGCGGTGCTCGACCATGGCGGCGAGGTGCTGCGCTACATTGGCGACGCGGCGCTGGCCATCTTCCCGTTCCACGCCGGCGACGTGGATGCCGCCGATCCGGCCCCGCCGCGCGCGGCGCTGGGGGCCGCCCTGGACGCACGCGCGCGCATGGCCGATCTCAACGCCAGCCGCCACGCCGCCGGCCTGCCCTGCCTGAGCCACGGTGTCGGCCTCCATGTGGGGCGGGTGACCTATGGCAACATTGGTGTGCCGTCGCGCCTGGAGTTCACCGTGATCGGTGCCGCCGCCAATGCCGCCGCCCGGGTCGAGGGGCTGTGCAAGGATCTGGGCGAGACCATCGTGGTGACCGACGCTTTCGCGCGGCGTCACCCCGGGCCCTGGCGCGGCCTGGGGCGGCATGCCCTGCGCGGGTTTGACGAGGCCGTGACGGTCTTCGCGCCAGCGGCGTGAGGCAAGGTGGCGACGGTCGATCACGACGCCGGGCGAGCAGGGGCCAGGCGGTCCAGGCGCAGCCGGTGACGGTGGTCGGTCAGACGCCAGGCGCCGCCGACGATGGCCCCCAGCAGGCCCAGGCCCGTCGCCCCGGCGATCAGAATCATGATCAGCACCTGGTAGAGCACCGCGTCGCCGGGGGGCGCGCCGGCGAGGATCTGGCCGGTCATCATGCCCGGCAGGAACACCACGCCGCAGGCGGCCATGGCGTTGATCACCGGGATCAGGCCCCGGCGCATGGCCTCGCGGATCACCGGCCGCAGGGCCTCGAACCGGGGCGCGCCGAGGGCGATGCGGGCGTCCAGGGCGGCGCGGTCCCGCACCACCGCCGTTGTGAGGGTGTCCAGCCCCAGGCCGACCCCGGTCATGGCGTTGCCCAGGATCATGCCGAACAATGGGATGGCGACGCGGGCCTCGTGCCAGGGATCCGGCCGCAGCGGACCAACAAGGGCCACCAGGGTGACGGTGGCGGCGGCCAGCGCCATGGTCGCGGTGCCCAGCCCCGGTCCCCATCCGCCGGCCAACCGCCGCGTCTGCCGCGCGGTCACCTCATACCCCGCGAACAGCACCATGGCGCTGGCCATGGCCAGGGTCCAGATCGGCGAGGCGGCGCCAAACAGCACGGTCAGCAGGGCGCCGACGGCCGCCAGTTGCGCCACCATGCGCAGGGCGGCGACCAGCAACTGGCGCGCGATCCCCAGGGAGAGCCAGACCGACAGGGCGCCGTTGATCAGCAGCAGGGCGGAGACGGCGGCCACGTCCCACACGCCCAGGGTGGGTTGGGTCATGACACGGCGTCCCGCAGGCATCCGTCCCGGATCATCAGCCGGCGATTGGCCAGGCGCGCCGCCTGGGCGTCGCTGTGGGTGACCAGGACCATGGCCACGCCGTCGTCGCGCCGCCGCTTCAGCAGCGCCTCGACCGCCCGTGTCGCGGCGTCGTCCAGGGCGGCGGTCGGCTCGTCCAGCAGCAGCACGGGCGGGTGGTCCTCGAGCGCTCGCGCCAGGCCCAGGCGCTGTTTCTCCCCGGTGGACAGGCGAGTGACCGGCCAGTCCAGGCAGTCGGCGGCCAGGCCCAGGGAGACGGCCAGTTCGGCCGCCCTTTTCGGGTGGCGCATGTGATCGCCGACGCGGTCCGCCCACCAGGCCGGCTCGGCGGCCACGTAGCGGACCATGCGCCGCCACGCCGGGCCGGACATGCGCGCACGGTCCAGGGGGCCGAGCCAGGCCGCGCCCTGGTGCGGGTCCAGGTCGGCGATGGCCCGCAACAGCAAGCTCTTGCCCGATCCGGACGGCCCTTGCACGACGACGATTTCGCCAGGGGCCACGGTGAGGTTGCAATCCTTCAGCGCCGTGCTTGTCAGGCCCCGCAGGGTCAAGATCTCCGCGTTGGTCACGCCCGGGCCATCTCCTGCCGGCGCAGGCGGCGGCGCTGATCCAGCCCGATCACCACCAGCAGCAGCAGCGCCGGGATGAAGAAGAGCTGATCCGGCGGCCGGTTCTCATTCTTCACCAGGACCTGGGTGATCTCCCAGAAGGGTTCGATCTTCAGCCTCTCGGCGGCGCTGGCGAAGACGATGTGGTCGACCACCATGCGCCCGTCCTCCTCGCGCAGTTCCAGGCCGGCGTTGAACAGGCGTTCGGCGCCCGTGCCCGGCGCGCCCAGCGGCAGCATGACCGCCTTGCTGACGTCGTTGCCCTCCAGGGTCATCCCCTCCACGCGCACCCGCAGGCGGCCGTTGGCGGGGACCTGCTCGGCCATGGCCTCGATCTGGGTGGGGGCGACCTCGATCAACTCGGGCTCGATCATGTCCATCCAGTAGCCCGGCCGGAAGATGGTGAAGGCGATCAGCAGCAGGGCCGCGACCTCGTACCAGCGGCAGCGGACCAGCCAGAACCGTTGAGTCGCGGCCGCGAAGGTCAGCATGGCCACCAGGGCGAAGCAGAACACGAACAGCGCATGTGCCCACGATTCCACGCCGATGAGCAACAGCTCGGTGTTGAAGATGAACAGGAACGGCAGGATGGCCGTGCGGATGTCGTAGGCGAAGCCCTGGATGCCGGTCTTGATGGGATCGGCCCCGGAGATGGCGGAGGCGGCGAAGGCGGCCAGGCCGACCGGCGGGGTGTCATCGGCCAGGATGCCGAAGTAGAACACGAACATGTGCGCGGCGATCAGCGGCACGATCAGGCCGTTCTCGGCGCCCAGGGTGACGATCACCGGCGCCATCAGGGTGGAGACGACGATGTAGTTCGCCGTCGTCGGCAGGCCCATGCCCAGCAACAGGCTGGTGATGGCCGTCAACAGCAGCATGATCATCAGGGAGCCGCCGGACAGGAACTCGATCAACTCGGTCAGCCGCTGGCCCAGGCCGGTGAGCGTCACCGTGCCGACGATGATCCCGGCGGCGGCGGTGGCCACGCCAATGCCGATCATGTTGCGGGCCGCCATGACCGCGCCGTGATACAGGTCGGCCAGCCCCCGTCGCACGGCGTCTTGCAGCGCGCCGCCCTTGAGGCCCCGGAACAGGGCCGCCAGGGGGCGCTGGGTGACCACGTTGAACACCATCATCGCCGCCGCCCAGAAGGCCGACAGGCCGGGCGAGAGTTGCTCGATCATCAGGCACCAGACCAGAACCACCACGGGCAGCAGGAAATGCAGGCCAGCCAGGACCGTTGGCCCGGCGCGGGGCAGTTCGGTGATCTCGGCGGTCTCTGGCAGGGGCGGCACGCGGCTGACCACCCACACCAGGGTCACATGGGCCACCAGCAGCAGGGCGGCGGCGATCCAGGGCGTGGCGTCCCCGGCCACCGGCTTGAGCCAGCCGAGGCCGTAGTAGATGCCCGCCGCCAGCGACGCGACCACAAGGAAGCTGCCCAGGAAGCCGATGGCCGCCTGGTGCCAGGGCTGCACATGGATGCGCGCCAGGCCCTTCATGCCGGCCTTCACGGCCTCCAGGTGGACGATGTAGACCAGGGCGATGTAGCTGATCAGCGCCGGCACGATGGCGTGCTTCATCACCTCGATGTAGCTGATGCCCACGTACTCGACCATCAGGAAGGCGGCCGCCCCCATGATCGGCGGGGTGAGCTGGCCATTGGTGGAGGACGCCACCTCCACGGCGCCGGCCTTGGTGCCGGGGAAGCCCACCTTCTTCATCAGGGGAATGGTGAACGTGCCGGTGGTCACCACGTTGGCGATGGAGGAGCCGGAGATCAGCCCCGTCATGGCCGAGGACACCACGGCCGCCTTGGCCGGGCCGCCGCGCAGATGGCCCATGAGGGCGAAGGCGACGCGGATGAAGTACAGGCCGGCGCCGGCGCGCTCCAGGAAAGCGCCGAAGGCCACGAACAGGAACACCATGGTGGTCGACACCCCCAGGGCGACGCCGAACACGCCCTCGGTGGTCAGCCAGAAATGGGACATGGCCTTTTCCAGCGATGCGCCCTTGTGGGCGATCACGTCCGGCATGTAGGGGCCGCCGAACACGTAGATCAGGAACACGATGGCCACCACCAGAAGCGGAGGTCCCAGCGCGCGGCGGGTGGCCTCCAGCAGCAGCACCATGCCGATGACGCCCACGGTCACGTCATACCAGGTGGGCGCGCCCGGGCGGTCGGCCAGGGCATCGTTGAAGACGAACAGATAGGCCGCGCAGAATGCGCCCACCAGGGCGAACAGCCAGTCGGTGATGGGGATGCGCTGGCGTGGCGAGGACCGGAACGCCGGGTAGGCGGTGTAGGCCAGGAACAGCGCGAAGGCCAGGTGGATGGAGCGCGCCTCGGTGCCGTTGAAGATACCGAACCCGAGCGCGAAGGGCAGCGGCGAGGCGAACCAGAGCTGGAAGAGGGTCCAGGCCAGGCAGACAGCAATAATGACGCGTCCGGACAGACCCCGGGGCGACCGGGCGCCAGACTCGACCTGGGCGACGATGTCCTCGGCGGCCCGTTGCCCGTCCGGACCGGCGGGAGCCGGGGCGTCGTTCGCGGGGGTCACGGACGGTGGGGCCTCGGCCTTGCGGGTGTCCACGCTCTTGTCGACGCTCATGGGGGGCTGGGCCTCCTGACGCTCGGGCGGATGCTCGGGCGGGACGGGCCCCGACAGGGCACCGGACAGCGAACCGAGCCAAGGGACGGACAAGGAGGGTCCGGGAACGCCGGGGACAGGCCCGAACCGACGGAAGGACCTGCGTCAGGCGACGCGCGCGGCCGCCGGGGGGCTCTGGACGCCCCCCAAGCGACCGGCCGCCACCGACCGATGCCGTGGGTCTACTCGATCAGGCCGACCTCACGATAGTACTTCACGGCGCCCGGATGCAGCGGCGCGGACAGCGAGGCCGAGACCATCTGCTCCTTCTCCAGCACGGCGAAGGCCGGGTGCAGCTTCTTGAAGTCCTCGAAGTTCTCGAAGACGGCCTTGACCAGCTGGTAGACCACCTCCTCGGAGACGCTGGCCGAGGTCACGAAGGTGGCGCGCACGCCGAAGGTGGTGGTGTCCTCGTCGGTCCCGCGATACATGCCGCCGGGAATGGTGGCCATGGAGTAGTAGGGGTTGTCGGCCACCAGAGTCTCTGTGGCCTTATTGTCCACATTCACCAGGGTTGCGTCACAGGCCGTGGTGGCCTCCTTGATGGAACCGTTGGGGTGGCCAACCGTGTAGACGAAGGCGTCGATGTTGTTGTCACACAGGGCCTGCGACTGCTCGGCGGCCTTCAGTTCGGCGGCCAGCGAGAAGGTGTCGGCGGTCCAGCCCATGGCCCCCATCAGCACCTCGATGGTGCCACGCTGGCCCGAGCCGGGGTTGCCGATGCTCATCCGCTTGCCTTCCAGGTCCTCGAAGGTGCGTACACCCGCGTCCGCGCGGGCGACAACGGTGAACGGCTCGGGATGCACGGAGAAGACGGCGCGCAGATCCTCGAAGGGGCCGGCCTCCTCGAACTTGGCGGTGCCATTGTAAGAGTGGAACTGCCAGTCCGACTGTGCCACGCCGAAGTCAAGCTCGCCGGCGCGGATGGTGTTCAGATTGTAGACGGAGCCGCCGGTGCTCTCCACCGAGCAGCGGATGCCGTGCTCATTGCGGTTCTTGTTGACCAGGCGGCAGATGGCGCCGCCGGTGGGGTAGTAGACACCGGTCACGCCTCCGGTGCCGATGGTGATGAACTGCTGTTCGGCGGCCGAAGCGGCCCCGGCCGTGATCAGGCCGGCGGCGAACACGGCGCCAGCGGCCGCGGCGGTCAGAGTCTTCATGGATCTCAAGCCTCCAGGTTCCCGGGTTGTTCGTTGCCTCGGCGGGGCGCTCCGATGATTGGGTGTCCCGCCGGTACTCGGTCCGGATGCTGGGATCCGGGCCGCGCGAGAGGGGCCGTCCTGTTCGGACGATCCCGGTGGGGGGGTCCGCCCCCGGGTTCGCCCCGTGTTGCCTTCGGTGCTATCGCCGCGCCGGTCTTCTGTCCCGGCGTGCCATGTGGCCCTGGGACCAGGGACGGCGCTCCGCTCCGACACGGAACCGAAGGGCCACAGTGTTTCGCGCCTGATCGGCGAAGGCAAGCGCTGGCGTACACTCACGGCGCTACCGTGCACGCGCCGCCGCCAGGCTGGCCGTGTCATGCCGACGCCTCACCCAGGGCTCCAACCAGGGCCTCATCCAGCGCCTCGCCCAGCCGGCCAACGATGGCGTCCAGGTGATGCGCCTCGATGATGAAGGGCGGCGCCAGCAGCACGTGATCGCCCCGCCGGCCGTCGATGGTGCCCCCCATGGGATAGACCATGAGGCCCCGGTCGAGGGCGGCTCGCTTCAGGCGCGCGTGCACGCTCAGGGCCGGATCGAACGGCGCCTTGGTCTCGCGGTCGGCGACCAGTTCCAACCCGAGCAACAGGCCGCGCCCGCGAATGTCGCCCACGTGCGGATGCTGTCCCAGCGCCTCATTCAACCCGGCCCGCAGGGCCGCGCCCTGGGTCCGCACGTTGTCCAGCAGATGGCCGTCCCGCAAGCGCCGCTGGACGGCGAGGGCGCCGGCGCAGGCGGTCACATGCCCCATGTAGGTATGGCCATGCTGGAAAAACCCGCTCCCGGCCGCCACGGCGTCATGGATGGCGGCCGAGCACAGCATGGCGCCGATGGGCTGATAGCCCGCGCCCAGCCCCTTGGCGGCGATCAGGATATCCGGGCTAATGCCGTCCTCGGCGCAGGCGAACGCATGGCCGGTGCGGCCCATGCCGCACATCACCTCGTCCAGGATCAGCAGCACGCCGTGCCGGTCGCAAATCTCGCGGATGCGGCGGAAGTAGCCCGCCACGGCCGGGACCGCGCCGGCGGTGGCGCCGACGACCGGCTCGGCGATGAAGGCGGCGACGGTCTCCGGCCCCCTGGCCTGGATCGCGGTCTCCAGGGCCTTGGCGACGCGCTGGCCGTAGGCGTCGAGGTTCTCGCCCTCGGCCTGGTCCCGGTAGGCGTAGCACGGCGCGATATGGGTGGCGGGCATCAGCATGGGTTCGAACGGCGCGCGCCGCCACTGGTTGCCGCCGACCGCCAGCGCCCCCAAAGTGTTGCCATGGTAGCTCTGCCGGCGGGCAATGATGTGATGCCGGCCGGGCTGACCGATCTCCAGGAAGTACTGCCGCGCCAGTTTCAGGGCCGCCTCGGCCGCCTCCGAGCCGCCAGAGACGAAATAGACCTTGTCCAGGCGGTTGTCGGGGATGATGGCATTGGCCTGGTCAATGAGGTGATCGGCCAGGTCCTCCGCCGCCGCGCTGGTAAAGAAGCTGGTGTGAGCGTAGGCGAGGCTGTCCACCTGGGCGCGGATGGCCTCGCGTACAGCGGCGTCGCTATGCCCCAGGCAGGACACCGCCGCGCCGCCGCAGGCGTCCAGGTAGCGCCGTCCATCGCGGTCGATCAGCCAAGGTCCGTCCCCGGCGACCGCCACCGGATAGCCGGTGCCGGGGTGACGATGGAACACATGCGTCATGACGATCTCCGTCGCCGCTTCGGCTCCTGCCAGTAAGCGTCCACGGCGTCCATTTGCCGCTCGGTCTCGGTGATCGCGGCCAGCGCCGCCTCGCCGCCCTCGGCCACCACCAGCGCCAGCAGCGCCTGAACCTGGGCCAGGGCCGGCACCAGGGACTGGAAGTAGCTGGGCGAGGCGGTGTCGGTGAGCAAGACCTGGCTGGCCCGTTCGGCCAGGGGCGAGACCAGGCTGTCGGTCAGGGCGACCACGCGCACCCCCCGTTCTGCGGCCATGGCCGTCGCGCGGACCGAGTCGCTTGTATAGGGCCGAAAGCCAATGACCAGCGCCACATCCCGGGAATCGGCGCGCGCCAGGCGGTCGAACAGGGTGCCCGCGTGGCTGTCGACCAGCACCGCGTTGCCTTGCACGATTGAATAGGCGTAGTGAAAGAACGCGGCCAGGGAATAGCATGACCGCAGGCCCAGCACGAACACGGTGCGGGCGCCGCAAATCAGGTCGCGCGCCCGCCGCAGGGCGGTGACATTGGTGGCGTCAACGGTGTCGCGCAGGGCGACCATGTCGGCGGTTGTCATCTCCTGCAGCAACGCGCCAGGCGATCCCGCCTCGCCGCGACCGCGCTCCTGCAGGGTGCGGGCGCGGGCCACGAAGGCGCTCTCGCCGCCACGCAACCAGTGCCGATAGGGCTCCCGGAAGGATTCGTAGCCGTCGAAGTCCAGGGCGCGGGCCAGCCGCACCATGGTCGAGGGCTTTACCCCGGCATGCTCCGCCAGGCGCCGCATGGAGGTCAGGGCCACGTCCTCGGGATGGGCGAGGACGTAGCGAGCCGCCTGCCGCAATTGCGGGCTCAGGGTGCCATGGGCCCGCTGGATGCGGTCGCTGATGTCCGCCAGGGCCTTGGCGCCAGCGGCCGGGGCGGCCCGGCCGGCGCGCGTCTCGCGAACCCGGTGGGGGTCGCCCCCCGGGGGGTCGCTCGACGGCGCGGTGTCGTCCTCCGCGTCGCCGCCGCCGGCACCGCGCTCCGCGCTCGCGCCGGGGTGGTCGGTTTTGTCTGTCACGCCCTCGTCCATGGTACCGGTCCCCCAAGAATCGTCGGGTCCATCATCGGCGCCAGCGGCCACCCCGCCGCCCCCGCCGCGTGGTGCCCCATCAACTCGGTGCGCCAAGGTCCGGTATGCCCCACGTTCCGGGCGGATGCGCCGCGAGTTCTCACAGGAAAGGCAAGCTTATGCGGCGGGCGCCCATGGTGCCAAGGCACAATCCAGGGCAACGGGCTGAGGGTAATGGACAGCGCGGTGCCTGACGACGGAGAACCCTCGGTCCCTTGGCGTCTTTGGAAGGGGGCTCCCTTAATAGGGGAATCGCTAATATGAGCGCCTGAATAGCGTGAGTAATGTTCATCGCTACACGGTGATCGCAACACGGCGACAGTTGCCCAAGGTACCCTGAACCCGTTGCCCCGGCGGAGGGACCTTCGGCGCTTTCCTTATCTGCCTTGCGGAATTAGGATGGCCCGCCATTACCACGGGAGGGGTTGCCTCATGGACCTTAAGGACCACATCCGCGAAATTCATGATTTCCCGAAGCCGGGCATCCTGTTTTACGACATCTCTACCTTGTTGGCGCATGCCGACGCTTGGCAGGTGACCATGGGGCGGATGGCCAAGGTGGCGCGCCGGCACCAGCCGGACCTGATCGCGGGGATCGAGTCTCGCGGTTTCCTCGTCGCGGCGCCGCTGGCCCTGAAACTCGGTTGCGGCTTTGTCATGCTCCGCAAGAAGGGCAAGCTTCCCGGGGAGACCATTCGCCATACCTATGCGCTGGAATATGGAGAGGATACGGTCGAAATCCAGGACAACGCGGTCGAGCCGGGGCAGCGGGTGGTTCTGGTCGATGACCTGCTGGCCACGGGCGGAACGTTCGCCGCGTCGGTCGAACTGCTGCGCAAGGTCGGGGCCGAGGTCACCAGCGCCGCCTGCATCATCGAACTGACGTTCCTCAAGGGGCGCGACAAGCTTGATATTCCGGTGCATTCCCTGGTTGCGTACGATCAATGATCGCCCATGCGACGATAGGGTGATCTTTGAAAAGGGGACGGTCGGTCATGTTCTGACCGGTGTTTCAGCGATCAGTCTTTCGTTGACCAGTGGTTTTCCGATAAAAGATTCGGGTTTCGGAGCCGCGAGGGTCGACGTCGGGCGCCGGACGGGGACGCGCTGGAGGGGGGCATCAGACAGAGGCCAGGGCGGGACTGTGGTTGGGCGGTCGGAGACCTGTTCCAGGGGTCGCGCGGGGTGATCGGAACACGGCCGCGTCACCGAGCGTCAGGAGGACCGGCACGACCCGAGGCCGGGGCCACGGGAGGCTGCGCCCGCATGGCGCTCCACCCGGAATGGAGGAGCCGGCGGGCTGATGGAACTTTCCGTGGACACCGCCCTGCTGGGTGCCGCCTTCGGGTCGGGAATCTTGACCCTGATGCTGGTCCATGCGCGCACCTTGCCATCAGCGCCGCCAGCGGTGACGCCATGGGCTGTCGGTTTTCTTCTCGTCACGCTGGGGTTCGTGGTGCTGCTGGTGCCCGGCGTGCCGTCGGGGTCGCGTCTGTTTCTGTCAGAGTTGGCGCAGGCGTCCGCGGGCGTGCTGCTGCTGACCGGGGCGTTGTCGTTCATGGGTCGGCGGCCTGGGCGCCCGCTGCTCATGGGCCTATGGGGCTTGGCGCTCGTCTGGCCGCTGGCGACGCCGACCTTGGGGCGGTGGCTCGGGGCCGCGCCCGAGCTGCCTTTGCATGGCCTCGCCGGCCTCGCCTTCCTGTTCGCGGGAGGGGCTGTCGCTCGTGCTCGGTACCGGGGTGGCGAAACCTGCCGTTGGCTCGCGGTCGCCGCTTTCTCCGTGTCGGGCGTCCACCAGCTTCTGATACCCTTGGTGAACACGCAGCCGGCGTTGGTGCCCTGGAGCTACGCCGGCTCTCAAGCGACCTCCCTGGTGCTCGCTTTCGCGCTCGTCCTGGTCGTTGTGAACCGGCAACGGATCGACGCCGAAGCCCAACGGGCGCGCGCCAATCGCGGTGAGGCGCAGTTGCGCGATGCCATTGAGGCGGTCTTCGACGGTTTCGTCCTCTGCGACGCCGATGACCGCGTGGTGATGTGCAACGCCCGCAGTCGCGTGCTGTTCGCCGGGATCGCCGATCTTCTGGTTCCGGGCACGCCGCTGGACGCCCTGTTGCGGGCGGCCGTGGAGCGAGGCGTGATCGTCGACCCGGAAACGGCGCGACCCGGCGAGGCGCGGGACGCCTGGATCCGCGCCCGCCTCGCCCGCCATCGGGGGCCGCCCGCCCATCCCCTGACCGTGCGCCTGGCTGACGGCGCGGTGGTGGACATCCACGAAACCCGCGCCGAGGACGGGGGCCGGGTGCTGATCGTCGACGACATCACCGACCGCGTGCGTTGGGAGCAGGACCTGCGCGACAGCCGCCGCCGCTTCCGCGATCTGGCGGAAATCGCCTCCGACTGGTTCTGGGAGACGGGGCCCGATCAGCGCTTCACGTTTGTGTCCAATCGGGTCGAGCGCACGCTCGGGGTGACGCCCGCGCATTTCCTGGGCCGCTCCCTGGTCGAGGTCTCGGGCATGGAGATGCCGCCGCGCAGTTGGCGGGAACTGGCCGCGGTGATGGATCGGCGCGAACAGTTCCGCGAGGTCGTGGTCGAACAGACTCTGCCGCGCGGCGAAATGCGCCATGTGCGCATGAGCGGGCTGCCCATTCTCGATGCCGGGGGCCGCTTCGAGGGCTATCGCGGCGCCGCGTCGGACATCACCGAGCAGAAACTGACCGAACACATCCTGCGCGAGACCCGCGACGCCGCCGAGCGCGCCAGTCGGGCGAAGGCCGCCTTCCTGGCCAATGTGAGCCACGAACTGCGCACGCCGCTGAACGCCATCATCGGATTCTCCGAGATCATGGAGGCCGGGCTTCTGGGCCCCATCCAGAACGAGAGCTATCAGGGCTACGTCACCGACATCCTGGACAGCGCCCGCCACCTGCTCAGCGTCATCAACGATATCCTCGACATGTCCAAGTCCGAGGCCGGCCGCCTGGAACTGTCCGAGTCCGAATTCGCGCTCGCCGACCTGGTCCACGACGCCCTGCGTATGGTGGGGCCGCTGGCCGGCACCCGGGGCCTGATCCTGGCCAGCGAGTTGCCGCTGCATCCGCCCCGGCTGTTCGGCGACGAGCGGCGGTTGCGTCAGGTGATGCTCAATCTTCTGTCCAATGCCATCAAGTTCTCCGACCGTGGCAGCCGCGTGGCCATCCGCGCCGGACTTGGTCCCGTCCGTGAACTGGTGATGGATGTCAGTGACCAGGGGATCGGCATGACCGAGGAGGAGACGCGTCAGGCCCTGGAGACCTTCGGCCAGGTCGACAATCGCCTGGCGCGCATGAATGAAGGCACCGGCCTTGGCTTGCCGCTGTCGCGGGCGCTGATGGAACTGCACGGCGGCGGCCTGACCATCAAGAGCCGCAAGGGCCTGGGCACCACCGTCACGCTCACCATGCCACCCAGCCGCGTGCTGTCGGGGCTGGAGGGCGCTGCTCGCGCCGCCACCCCGTTGGCGGTGGCCGGTCAGGCAGCGGGGGGGTGAGCGTCCGGACCGATCGCCGACGGTCGCTCTTTCCGCCTTGCCGCTTGCCAGCGCCGGACCACCTCGCCACACTCCGCGCTCCCAGAAACCACGAAAAAGGCGGGGGCGGGCATGCGTGGATGCGTGGGCGAAGCGGTGGACCCAGGCCGGGCCGAGGCCGAGGGGCGCGGGCAATCGCCATGGTCGGCCCTGGTGGGCGTGCCCCATGTGGACGTGGCGCCGCGCCGGGCGCCGGTCACCGCCACGCTCGCCCTGCCCGGGTCCAAGAGCTACACCAATCGCGCCCTGATCCTGGCGGCCATGGCCGAGGGGCGCTCGACCTTGCGCGGCCTGCTGCGCTCCGATGACAGCTATTGGTGCATCCAGGCCCTGACGCGCCTGGGGGCCGGCGTGGTGGTGGAGGGCGAGACCGCGGAGATCGATGGTCTGGGCGGTCGGCGTCCGGTTCCCGATGCCCGCCTGTACATTGGCTCGGCCGGCACCTCGGCGCGCTTCCTGCCCGGGCTGCTGGCGGCGGGAGACGGAGGGCGCGTCGTGCTGGACGCCAGCCGGCAGATGCGCGCCCGGCCCATGGCGCCGCTGCTGGCGGCCCTGCGGTCGCTGGGCGCGGCCGTCGTCTGTCCCCAGACCCCCGACGCCCCGCCCCTGGAAATCACGTCCGGCAGCTTGACGGGCGGGCCGGTGACCATGTCGGGCGCCGTCTCCAGCCAGTTCATCAGCGGCGTGCTCATGGCCGGGCCGCTGGCACCCCGAGGTGTCCATGTCACCATCGCTGACCACGTGGTGCAGAAGGACTATGTGGCCATGACCCTGGACATGATGCGGACCTTCGGCGCCGAGGTGGACGCCAACGCCGACCTCACCGACATGCGCGTGGCGCCAGGGGTCTATCGCCCGGCCGACGTGACGCTGGAAGCCGACGCCTCCACCGCCACCTATTTCCTCGCCCTGGCGGCGGTCACCTGCGGCCGGGTCACCGTGACCAACGTGGGCACCGCCACGCGGCAACCGGACCTGCGGTTCATCGATATCCTGGAGCGCATGGGCTGCGCTGTCGTCCGGGCGCCGGGGGGGGTGACCGTGGCCGGACCGGACGGCGGGCGCCTGACCGGTGGCTTCGACATCGACATGCGACCGCTGTCCGACGCGACCCTGACCCTGGCGGCCATCGCGCCCTTCGCGGACGGGCCGATCGCCATCCACAATGTGGCTCACATCCGCAAGCACGAGAGCGACCGTATCGCCGTGATCTGCCAGGCGCTGGCCCAAGTGGGGATCACCGTCGAGGAACGCCCCGATGGCCTGACCGTGCACCCGGGCCGGCCCACTGCCGGCGCGATGGAGACGCACGACGACCACCGCGTGGCCATGGCGCTCGCCGTGCTGGGCGTGGCGGCCGAGGGCCTGCGCATCCTGGACCCGGGCTGCGTGTCCAAGACCTGCCCGCCGTTCTTCGATCTGCTGGCCGGGCTGGGGGTGGGGGTCACGGCGTGATGGCCTGAGCCGCCAACGCCCCTACACCGCCGGCAGCACGACGACGAAGCAGGCGCCGAGCACCCGGCCCTGGTCGTCGGTGCGGTTCTGGGCGCGGATCATGCCCTTGTGGCTGTCGACGATCTGCTGGGAGATGGACAGGCCCAGGCCCGAATGGGTGCCGAACTTCTCACCTTTGGGGCGCTGTGAATAGAAACGGTCAAAAATCGCCTGCTCCTTGCCGGGTGGCAGGCCGGGACCGTCGTCCTCCACAATGGCCACCACGTAGTTGCCGTCGCGGCGCGCCGAGACCAGCACGGAGCCGCCCTCGGGGCTGAAGGAAACGGCGTTGGCCAGCAGGTTCTGAAAAACCTGGCCCAGGCGGCTGTCGATGCCGCGCACCCGCAGGGGCCGGCCGTCCGCCGGGCCCTGGTAGCGCACCGTGACCCCGGCCTTGGCGGCGGCGTGGTCGTGGACGTCGGCCAGGGCGGCCAGCATCGGCCCCAGGTCCATGGGCTCGGTGTTGGCGCGGGACAACTCGGCATCCAGGCGGGAGGCGTCGGAGATGTCCGAGATCAGCCGGTTGAGCCGCTCCACGTCGTCCAGGATGACGCTCATCAGCCGCCGCTGCTGGTCGGGGTCGGTGACCCGGGCGACCGTCTCCACGGCGCTGCGCAAGGAGGTCAGCGGGTTCTTGATCTCGTGGGCGACGTCGGCGGCGAATCGTTCGATGGCGTCCATGCGCGCCGACAGCGCCGCCGTCATCTCGATCAGGGCCGCCGACAACTCGCCCAGTTCGTCGCGGCGGGCGGCGAAGTCGGGAATGTCCAGGTGCCCGCCGCGTTCGCTACGCACCCGCTCGGCGCCCTTGGCCAGGCGGGTGAGCGGCCGGACGATGGTGCCCGACAGGTACAGCGACATCAGGATGGTGACCGCCAGGGTGGCGGCGAAGATCTCCAGGATGGCCAGGCGCACGTCGAACAGGTCCTGCTCGATGCCGGCGTTGTCGGCCGAGACCATCAGCGCGCCGACCACCTGCTTGAAGTACTGGACCGGCACGGCCACCGAGAGAATCTTGTCGCCCTGATCCGGCCGCCGGCGCACGGCGCTGGTCACCGCAGCACCCGCCAGCGCGGCGCGAACCTCCGCGTACTGGCTGGCGGTTTGCACCACCACCTCTTGATAGACCGGCAGTTCCGCGCGTGGCGCCACCAGGCCGACGGCGGCCTCGAACGCTGTCTCGACGCCGTCGTGGATGTCCCGAAGGGTGTCGCTGATGGGATCGGGCTCGGGCAGCGGCGGCAGCGACGAAATCTGGAACTGGCCGCCGACGCCGCGCAGGCTGTCGGCCACCAGGCTGCCGTCGAGGGTGAACAGCCGCCCGCGCACCCCGGCCAGGTCCGACAGCCGGCGCACGATCTGCGCCGCCAGTTCCGGGGTGATGACCTGGCCGGGGACCAGGCTGCGGGTCTCGGGGTGGACCTCGAAGGTGAGCGAGCCCTCGGCCACGGCGGCGGCGATCAGGTCGGCCTCGGTGCGCAACGCCGCCAGGCGGGCCTGCGTCAGGGTCTCGCGGTAATTGTCCAGATAAAACATGCCGCCGACCAGCAGGATCGGCGCCAGCAGGTTGACCGCCAGGATGCGCCGGGTCAGCGGCGAGGCCAGCACCGAGCCCGACCGGCGCGGCGGACGCTTGCGAGCGCGGCGCCGGTCGCGCGGCAGATCACGGCGGAGGTCCGGGGCGCCCACGTCCGGCCAGGCATCCCTGCCGCCCCGCCGCCCTCGGCTGGTGTCGCTCGCCTCCCGTTTCACGGTGTCACGCCGTGTCCTTGTAGCGGTAGCCGACCCCATAGAGCGTCTCGATCTCCGAGAACGTCGTGTCCACTTCGCGGAACTTCTTGCGCAGCCGCTTGACGTGGCTGTCAATGGTGCGATCGTCCACGTAGATATGCTCGCCGTAGGCCGCGTCAATCAACTGGTCGCGGCTTTTCACGTGGCCGGGGCGCTGGGCCAGCGACAGCAGCAGCAGGAACTCGGTGACCGTCAGGTTCACCGGCTCGCTTCGCCAGGTGCACAGGTGGCGGTCCGGATCCATGACGAGGGATCCCCGCACGATGGCCTTGTCCGACAGGTCCGGCCCCCCCTGGCCGCGCGCCTCGGCCCGGCGCAGCACGGAGCGAATGCGCTCGATCAGCAGGCGTTGGGAAAACGGCTTCTTGATGTAGTCGTCGGCGCCCATGCGCAGGCCCATCAACTCGTCGACCTCGTCGTCCTTGGAGGTCAGGAAGATGGCCGGCATGGCGCTGCGGGCGCGCAGGCGCTGGAGCAGTTCCATGCCGTCCATGCGCGGCATCTTGATGTCCAGCACGGCCAGATCCACCGGCTCGGCCAGCAGGCCACGTAGCGCGTCCGCGCCGTCGGTGAAGGTGACCACCTCGAAGCCCTCGGCCTCCAGGGTGATGGACACGGAGGCAAGAATGTTCTGGTCGTCGTCCACCAGGGCGATGCGCTTGGTCACGGTGCGGGTCCTCCGGACTCCGGAAATCGGGGGCCCCAGGGTGCCCGGACGGGCCGAGCGGCGCAAGCCAGCGCCGGGCGCCGTTCAGCCCAGTCCGAAGCCCCCGGGGCGTGTCAGCCCATGCAAACGCCTGAATGTGGCGGCCACCGGGGCGGGAATGGCACGAAACCGTGGCGGGTGAGGGCTTACGTCAGACCGCCAGGCCCTCGTAACGGGCCATGATTTCGGGTGCGATACGCCGGGCCTCGGCGACGAAGCGGATTTCGGGCTCCAGGATTTCGGCCAACTGGGCGCGCTCGTCATCGC
>JANQGN010000199.1 GCA_028277295.1 Rhodospira sp. | reverse complement strand
TTCAACGTCATCGCCCACGGCAGCGACGCCGAGGCCCGCAGCCTGTCCGGCGGCAACCTGCAGAAGTTCATCATCGGCCGGGAGATCCTCCAGGAACCCAAGGTGCTGGTGGCCGCCCATCCCACCTGGGGGGTGGACGCGGGCTCGGCCGCCGCCATCCACCAAGCGCTGGTGGACCTGCGCGACCGGGGGGCGGCGGTGCTGGTGATCTCCCAGGATCTGGACGAGTTGTACGTGCTGTCCGACCGCATCGCCGTGATCGCCGGCGGGCGCGTCTCGGACAGCCGGCCGGTGCGCGCCGCCACCGCCGAGGATGTGGGCCTCATGATGGGCGGCCTGTTCGACACGGCGCCGTCCAACGCGGTCAAGCCTCCGGCGGTCATGGACGGAGGACCGCGCCATGGGGCTTAGGCTGGAGCCCCGGGCCGAGCGGTCCCGCGTCATGGTCTATCTGACACCCCTGGTCGCCGCCGCGCTGACGGTGGTGGCGGGCGCGGCCCTGTTCGCGGCCCTGGGGCATGACCCCGTACGCGCCCTGTTCGCGTTCTTCGTCGCCCCCTTGACCACCGCCTTCGGTCTCGGGGAGTTGTTCGTCAAGGCCACGCCCCTGGTGCTCTGCGCGCTGGGGTTGGCGGTGGGCTTTCGGGGCAACGTCTGGAACATCGGCGCCGAGGGACAGTTGATCCTGGGCGCGGTCTTCGCGGGTGGCCTGGCGCTGTGGGCCGGCGAGACGATCCCCGGCGGCGGCGGCCCCTGGCTGCTGCCCGCCATGGTGGTCATGGGCATCCTGGGCGGCATGGCCTGGGCGGCCATCCCGGCGCTGCTGCGCACCCGCTTCAACGCCAACGAAATCCTGGTCAGCCTGATGCTCACCTACGTGGCCGGCCTGCTGCTGGGCTATCTGGTGCACGGACCCTGGCGCGACCCCATGGGCTACAACTTTCCGGAATCCGCCCTGTTCGGCGAGGCCGCCCTGCTGCCGCCACTGGTCGCCGGCACACGGCTGCACATTGGCGCGCTGTTCGCCCTGGCGGCGGTGGCCGGCACCTGGGTGCTGCTGATGCGCTCCTTTATCGGCTTTCAGATCAAGGTGGTGGGCCTGGCCCCCCGGGCCGGCGGGTACGCGGGCTTCAGCGGCGACCGCGTGGTGTGGCTGGGCCTGCTCTGCGGCGGTGGTCTGGCCGGACTGGCCGGCATGGTCGAGGTCGCCGGCCCGATCGGCCAGTTGCACACCCAGATCTCGCCGGGCTATGGCTTCACCGCCATCATCGTCGCCTTCCTGGGCCGGCTGCATCCGCTGGGGATCCTGCTGGCCGGGCTGTTCATGGCGCTCACCTACCTGGGCGGCGACACCTTGCAGATCGAGCTGGGCCTGCCGCGCGCGGTCACCGGCCTGTTCCAGGGCATGGTGCTGTTCTTCCTGCTGGCCTCCGACGTGTTGATCCATCACCGCATCCGCTGGAGCCAGCGTCCGGCCATCCCGCACGGGGAGGCCGGCTGACATGGACGCACTGCCCCACGCGGACTGGATGGCCGGGCTGGCCGCGCTGCTGGTGGCCATGATCCGCGCCGCCACGCCGCTAGCGCTGGCGGCCATCGGGGAACTGGTGGCCGAGAAGGCTGGCGTGCTGAACCTGGGCGTCGAGGGCATGATGCTGGTGGGCGCGGTGGCCGCGTTCGCCACCATGGTTACCACCGGCAACCTGGCCCTGGCGGTGCTGGCGGCCATGGTGGCGGCCCTGCTGATGGCCCTGCTGTTCGGGGTGTTGACCCTGTCGCTGATGGCCAACCAGGTGGCCACCGGCCTGGCGCTGACCATCTTTGGCATCGGGCTGTCGGCCTTTATCGGCAAGGGCTTCATCGGCATTCCCATCGACGGGCTGGGGCCGCTGTCCATACCCGGCCTGACCGACATTCCGCTTCTGGGCCCCGTGCTGTTCGGGCAGGACGTGCTGGTCTACGCCTCCGTGGCCCTCACCCTGGCCGTCAGCCTGGTCCTGTACCGCAGCCGCGCCGGGCTGATCATCCGGGCGGTGGGCGAGAACCATGCCGCCGCCCATGCCATCGGCTATCCGGTGTTGGGCATCCGCTATCTGTGCGTGTTGTTCGGCGGCGCCATGGCCGGCCTGGCCGGCGCTTATCTGTCGCTGGCCTACACCCCCATGTGGGTGGAAACCATGACCAGTGGGCGGGGCTGGATCGCCCTGGCCCTGGTGGTGTTCGCCACCTGGAAGCCGGGCCGCGTGTTACTGGGCGCCTACCTGTTCGGCGGTGTGACCATCATCCAGTTGCACGCCCAGGGGGCGGGCCTGGCGGTGTCCTCGCATCTGTTGTCCATGCTCCCCTACCTGGCGACCATCCTGGTGCTGGTGCTGATCTCACGCGATCGTGTCAAAATCCGCCTGAACGCGCCGGCCTGTCTTGGTAAGGTTTTCCGCCCCGAGAGTTGACCTCATCGATCGCCCCAACAAGGCCCCAACAAGGGAGAGACCTCCATGCGGAAAGTGATCCGCCCTGGCGGCCCCGTGCTGTCCCGCCGTACCCTCGCCGCCGGCGCCGCCGCCGGGACCCTGCTCGCCGCCTCTGGCCTGGGCGCCACCCGGGCGCGCGCCGCCGATCCCCTGAAGGTCGGGTTCGTCTACGTCGGCCCGGTGGGGGACTACGGCTGGTCCTACCAGCACGACCAGGGCCGGCTGGCCATCGAGGCCGAGTTTGGTGACGCGGTCGCCACCACCTACGTCGAAAGCGTGCCCGAGGGCGCCGACGCCGAGCGCGTGCTGTCCCAGCTTGCCAGCGGCGGCCACGGGCTGATCTTCGCCACCTCGTTCGGCTTCATGAATGCCACCCTCAAGGCCGCGCGGCAGTTCCCCCAGGTGAAGTTCGAGCACTGCACCGGCTACAAGCGCGCCGACAACGTCTCCACCTACATGGCGCGGTTCTACGAGGGCCGCTACATCATCGGCGTCATCGCCGGGATGATGACCAGGAGCAACGTGATCGGCTACGTGGGTGCGGTGCCCATCCCCGAGGTGGTGCGCGGCATCAACGCCTTCACCCAGGGCCTGCGCTCGGTGAACCCAGAGGCCACCGTCAAGGTGATCTGGGTGAACGCCTGGTATGACCCGGGCAAGGAGCGGGAGGCCGCCGAGACCCTGGTCGCCCAGGGCGCCGACGTGCTGTCCCAGCACACCGACAGCCCGGCGCCGGTGCAGGTGGCCGCCGAGAAGGGCCTCTATGCCTTCGGTCAGGCCACCGACATGCGAGCGTTCGGCCCGGAGGCGCATCTCACCGCCATCGTCGATGACTGGGACAGCTACTACGTGGACCGCACGCGCGCCGTGCTCGACGGCACCTGGGCCAGCACCGACACCTGGGGCGGGCTGTCCACCGGCATGGTGGCCATGTCGGACTACAACGACGCCCTGCCCGAGGACGTGGTGGCCGCCGCGGAGGCCGCGCGCGTGGCCATCGCCGCCGGCACGCTGCATCCGCTGGCGGGCCCGCTCACCGACCAGGCGGGAACCGTGCGGATGGCCGAGGGCGAGGTTCCCGACGACGGTCTGCTGCTGGGCATGGACTGGTTCGTCGAGGGTGTGCAGGGCCAGGTACCTCGGTAGGGCTGTCCTGACCTGCCGCGCGGCAAGCTTATGAACAAAGGGCGGCCCTCCCTACCGGGGCCGCCCTTTGACTAGGAGCCGGTCCGGAACGTCACGGGAGCCTCAATATGTTGAGTGCCCGTGCCCGACTCGTGTGCCGTATGTGGTGTTTTACATGGCTTTCCGGACAGACAGTAAGGGACGTGATGTGTGATCCGCCGGATATAACACCCTGCCCTGCGTGAAACGCATTGCACGGTAACAAAGCCGACCGGCCATAGCACCTTATGGCGCGAAAATCAGATTGCGATGAGTCTCGCTCATCGCAGTCTGATCTTACAATGTCGTCTTCGCGCGGATGTCCTCAAGGCGCTCTTCCAGCACGGCGTTCAGGCCGGCCATGCTGCCTTCTTTCTTCAATACGGACGCATACTCAGACCGCCACGTCTGGGACATCCAGATTCCCTCGACGGACAAGTCAACGATGCGCAGGCCCTCGGCCCGTTGCCGCACCCGCCAGGTCACCAGGAAGGGGTTGCCCTCGGCGGCGCCGATCGCGGTCTCGATGAAGTGGCCTTTGTCTTCGTCCGGCACAACGTTGCGCACCAAGAGTTGCTGACCGCCGTATTCGTCGAAGCGACTGCCCCAGTTATAGACGTTAAACTCCTTGAACAGCCGCAGGAAGTCCGCGCGCTCCTGGTCGCTGGCCGAGCGCCAGGCGCGGCCGACCACGAAGCGGCCCACGGCCTCCAGGTCAAAGGCACTTTCCAACAAGGCTTCGAACCGGTCGATGCGCTCCTGCTGCGAGATTTCGGGAGTCAGGATGTTTTCGATGGCATGCGTGGCCACCGCCTGGATGAAGGCGGCGGGCTCATCCGGCAGCTCGGTGGCCCGCGCGCCGACCGGGGCGGCGACCACGATCGACAGGGCCATCAGCGCGGCCAGGAACCAGCCCGGGCGGACCGACGGGAAGCGGAGGATCAGGGTCATGGCGCCCTCGTATGTTACCAACGGACGGAGATGAGCGGTCGAGAGATCTGGGCCGTCCGTGGCCCGGCCCGGCCTCGGCACCCAGCGTCTTCCTCGAGTCATGGCTAGCATGGATCGCCGATGGGGTCCACGGCCCGAGGGAGGCCCAACAGGGGGATTGCATATGGACCGAAAGGGTTTGGCCTGCCAGAGCAAACGACCATCGCACCAGACATCATAGGCGGCATGGTTAGCGGTGATACCCGTAAGACGTCATTGCGAGCCCGCGTCATGAGACGCGAGCGACGCAATCCAGGGGCGGAGGTCGTGCCGGGTGCCCTGGATTGCGTCGGAACTCACGCTCCTCGCAATGACAGATCAAGCATCGCTGTTCAAATGCGATCACCCTGATGGGCCCAAGGCGACCCTTGGACCCTGTCGGCGCGGGGACCGCGTGGCGTCATCCCCCCTTCAGCAGGGCCTCGACCTCGTCCTGTGACAGGCCGGTCTCCAGCGCCTCCTTGGCCCGGGCGGCCGCCTCCTTGTTGGCCTTGCGGCGCTCCGGCCCCTTCCACTCCATCTGCCGGCGGCGCCGGTCGGGACCGAAGTAGGTCTTGGTGCGCACGAAGGGACGCGGGCGGTCGATGATCGCCTTGACCCGAGAGTAGAGGGACTTGGCCGAGATCGGCTTGGCCAGGAACTCATGGACCCCGGCGTCGCGGGCCTCAATCACCCGGTGCATCTCGGTGTGGCCGGTGAGCATGATGATGGGCACGAAGGGGTTCGGGCTGTCCTTGCCGGTGCGCACCAGGCGGACGAAGTCCAGGCCGTCCAGCGGCGACATATTCCAGTCGCAGATGATGATGTCGGCGGGAAAGTGCCGCAGTTCCTTAAAGGCATCGGCACCGTCGGCGGCCTCGTGGACGCTCTTCGCCCCCAGCGCATGCAGGATGGTCTTGACCAACGCGCGCATGTGCTTGTTGTCATCCACGATCAGGAAGTTCAGGCGTTCCAGGTTGTATCCGGCCATCCTCGCCCCTTTGTCTCCCGTTGCCCCTTGCCCCTTGTCCCTTGGTGACGACGGTCGCGGTCCTTCACTCCGGATCCCCGGGTCGGATCAGAGACTGTCGGGATCGGAGGGCAAGTCAAGCGAAAAGCCCCCGGCCGCCACCCGGATTCGACGAGACGCGAGCCGATGCCGATCGCGGTGCCCCCCACGAGCGCCGGTTCACGGACAATCGCAAACAATTTTTTGCACTTTGGCTCCAAGAGCCGGCGATGAACACGCCGTGACGTTACCGGGATCCACCACCCCGCCCAACCGTCGCCCCCATCTTCGTTTGGAGCGTATACTTGGCATGGCTGAAGGCGGGCACGGCCAAGCCGCAGCCTGATCAAGGGGCAATTTCGCAGCCCCTTACAAGACCCTTTTATCGCAGGTGACCCGGGCGCGTCAAAGTCTCCGCCGAAACAGGCGACCCCGGCCGTCGGGCATCGGCCCGACCCAGGGGTACGCCCCATCGTCGATGGGGATCCCGTTGGCGGACGCATGGGGGGTGAGCATGGGCGTGCGTGGCGGCGGCGCATCCGGCCGGGTCCGCGAGCGGACCGCGCCGGACGCCGCTCAGGCCAGGGCGTCGATCGCCTCGTCCGACAAGTGCCCTGGAACGATGGTCATCGGCACCCGCAGCCGGTGGGCATGCTTGCTGGTCAATGCGGTGATCAGCGGCCCCGGACCGTCCTTACCCGCCCCGCTGGCCAGGACAACGATCGTAATCTCCGGCTCCTCGTCAAGCAGCGCCAGAAGCTCCTCGGTGGGACTGCCCTCGCGAACGAACAGCGCCGGCATCCGCCCCGTCAACCGTCCCACCATCGAGGCTTGCCGCTGCAACAGGCCCTCGGCGTCCTCCCGGGCCTCGTCCCGCATGCGCTTGCCGACGAACCCCCAGTGGGCGAACTCGGCGGGCTCCGTGACATAGAGCAACGCCACACGGCCACCGGTGTTGCCGGCACGCCGGCAGGCGAAGCGCAATGCCGCGCGTTGCTCCAGGGTGTCGTCAACCACCGCCAGGAAAGTCCGGTCTTCTGGGCCCAGGGACGCGCCTGGATCGGTGCGGGTCATTGTTGTTACGGTATCGTGCATCTGTCGGGTCCTCCCTCCCGACCGCCGCCCCTGGAGACCGGCGCCGCGCTCCCTCGGGTCGCGTGGGACACCGAACCGCCACGGGGCGGGGTCCGGTGGCGCCGTTTTTCCCGCCGCCGGACGCGTCACCACGCCCGGCGCGCGCATTCCCGCCACCGAAGTGTCATCTTTCCCAGGAATGTCATGGGAACGCAATCCGGAACCGTGTCCGCGACTGTCCGGCGCGTCACGTGGTATCCCAGACACCACTGTTCCGAAGAAATTCTACCCTTTGGGCGTCCGCTCGATGGGCCCGCCAGCAGCGCCCCAGGCGCTGATCCCGCCCTCGAGTCGGAAGACAGGATCCGAATAGCCGAACTGGACCAATGCGTTAGCCGCGTGGCCACAGCGGATCCCCACGGCACAGTGAAGCAGCAGCCGGCGATGACCGGGATCGGGCAGGACGCGCGGGTCGAACCCCGACAGCGGCATCAGATGAGCCCCGGGAATGCGAGCCTGATCGAACTCAAAGGGTTCCCGCACATCGACAACGAACGCCGTCCCCTCCGCATGCCAGGTGATGGCCTGCGCCGCCGGCACAAGATGCACCTGGACGCGCGCACGGGATTCGGCTTCATGGTCGTCGGGGATACGGAACATGCGGTCGGTCCATCGGTCAGCGCGACGATCGAAGGACGGACGGTGGTCCAACTCATCCGAAAGTGCGATACTTTTTAGAGCCCCCTTTCGTTCCTTAGCAGGATTTGGCGCGCCGATGCAAGGCCACCCCCCCAAAAATATCGATCCCGAAACAACGATGCCCCCGCCGGCCGCCGATCGGGTGCTCGACGTGCGCGATTTGCGCTGTCCGTTGCCGGTTCTGCGCGCGGTCAAGGCGTTGCGGACCCTCTCCCCCGGTGCCGTGCTGGAGGTGTGGGCCACCGACCCGGCGAGCCTCGAGGACATGCGTGCCCTGGCCGGGCGGGGCGTGGCAGACCTGCTGGCGCAAACCCGTGAAGGGGGCGATTTCCGCCATTGGCTACGCCGTCCCGCCGCCACCGACGCGCACACAGCATCCCGCGTCGAGCAGCCTGACATGCCGCCCCCGCTGACCGAGCCTCCCCCTGACCGCCTGCCCTGACCGGGCGCTGCGCGGTGCCCCGCCAGCCGCCGGACCGAGTCTGGGAGCGCGCCTGACCGACAGGGCATCTCCGAAACAGTTTTTCATTTTATCTTGCGGGGTTGCAACGATCCGCGTATACGAAGGTGTAAGAGTGTGAGCGGTCCGACCGGTTCCCGGATGATACCCGGACAAAGGATGCCCTCGATGGCGGTCGACGCCGACCCGATCCAAGGCGCCCCTTCACCGCCCGCCGCCTCGCCCGAACAGCGGGGGACGGCGCGATCGTGCGCCGATGGAATGGCCGCGCTCCAGGCCCGTGCCATGGATGTGTCGCGCCGGGGGTTGCTGGGCGCCGGAGCCGGAGCCTGCGGCCTGGTGGCTGCCACCACCAGCCTGAGTGGGGCGGCGCTGGCCGAAACCCTGGCCACCGGCTTTCGCATCGGCCTGCATTCCAGCCGGACACGGGTGGTCGTGGACCTCTCGGACCAGCCAACCTACCGGCTGTTCACCCTGACGGAACCGCCGCGCCTGGTGATCGACCTGCAACAGGCGGACTGGCTTGTTCCCGCCGGCGCGCTGCCGGCCCCCAAGGGTCATGTGCGGGGCGTTCGCCATGGACTGCTGGCCGGCGGCCTGACCCGCGTGGTCCTGGACCTGGGCGGCCCCGCCCGGGTCAAGGAGGCGTTCATCCTGTCCCCGCGCGAGGGCCGCGACTGGCGCCTGGTGGTCGACCTGACGGACACCACGCCCTCGGCCTTCCAGGCCGCCGCGGGCGTGGAGCGAGCCATTCAGGCGGCACCGGCGTCGATCCCCGCCCCGACGCCCGAGCCTCAGGCCGACGGGCCAAGGGACGAGGTCGCCCCGCCGCTGCCCTCCATCCTCGCCCCGGCCTCCGAGGCGGCCGCCGAAGCGCCGCCCGTTGTGGCGCAGGCGGTGGCGGTGGCGGTGGCCGAGGCGGCGCCCGCGCCTGCCCCGCTGCCCGCGCCCGCCCCCGTTCCGGTAGCCGAACCGACACCCGTGGCCGCCTTTGTCCCGATTCCGCCCCGCAAGCCGAGGCTGTCCCGCACACCCTTGATTGCCCTCGATCCAGGCCACGGCGGCCGCGACCCTGGGGCGATCAGTGTGAATGGCGTCTACGAAAAGGACATCGTGCTATCGATGGCCAAGGAATTGCGCGCGCTGCTGGTGGGCACCGAGCGCTATCGGGTGTTCATGACGCGCGACCAGGATGTGTCGGTGCGCCTGCGCGAGCGTGTGCGCCGCGCCCGCCAGGCCGAGGCCGATCTGTTCCTGTCCATCCACGCCGATTCATTGCGAAATCATAGCGTTCGCGGCTTATCCGTGTACACGCTTTCCGAAAAGGCCTCCGACGCAGAGGCCGCCGCCCTCGCGGACCGCGAGAACAAGGCCGACATCATCCTGGGCATGGACTTCAGCGCCGAATCGCCCGACGTGACCAACATTCTCATCGACCTGGCCCAGCGCGAGACCATGAACCGATCGGTGCGCTTCGCCAACACACTGATCGCCGAGTTGCCTCAAGAGGTGCGCACCCTCAACCACAGCCGCCGCTACGCCGGCTTCGCGGTGCTGAAAGCCCCCGACGTTCCGTCGGTGTTGCTGGAGATGGGCTACCTGTCCAATCACACGGACGAGAAACTGTTGCGCCAGCGAGCCTATCGGGTGAAATTGGCCCATGCGGTGGTGCGCTCGCTGGACCGGTTTTTCGCGGTTGTGCAAGGCGCCCAGCGGCCTTGACCCCGCCACATTCGCGGCCTACGCCTGACCCTGACGTTCTCGCGGGCGCCGGCACTGTTTTTATTTGCCCTGCCGCGCCCGCTGCCCTCAGGCCCTCGCTGTCCCCCGAGTCGTTTCGTGGGATAGTCCCTCTTTCCAAGATGGCGTCTCCATGCTGAAGGTCTTTCGCCTGTTCGTGGCCAGTTCTCTCGTGATGGGCGTGGTCGGGTTCGCCTGCGTGGCCTATGTGCTGTACCACTTCGGCCGCGACCTGCCCGCCTACGACCACCTGAAGACCTATGAGCCGCCCATCACCACCCGGGTCTATGCCTCCGATGGCCGCCTCATGGCCGAGTACGCCATTGAGAAGCGCATCTACCTGCCCATCGAGGCCATTCCAGAGCGGGTGCGCAACGCCTTCCTCTCGGCCGAGGACAAAAGCTTCTATAGCCACCCGGGCATCGACATGCTGGGTCTGGTGCGGGCCACGGTGAAGAACCTGCGCAATCTGAACACCGGGCAGCGGCCGGAGGGCGCCTCGACGATCACGCAGCAGGTGGCCAAGAACTTCCTGCTGACCAATGAAGTCTCCATCGAGCGCAAGATCAAGGAAGCCCTGCTGGCCTTCCGAATGGAGCAGGCGTTTACAAAAGACTCTATCCTTGAGTTGTACCTTAACGAGATCTATCTCGGTTTTCAGAGCTACGGAGTCGGTGCCGCCGCACTCAATTACTTTAACAAGTCCGTTGATGAATTGACCATTGCCGAGGCCGCTTACCTCGCCGCCCTGCCCAAGGCGCCCAACAACTATCACCCGGTCAGGAACCGGAGCAACGCCTACGGCCGCCGGGACTGGGTCATCGACCGCATGCTGCAGGACGGCCACATCACCCCGGCGGAGGCCGCGCAGGCGCGCTCCGAAGAGATCATCCTGCGCGAACGCGACGAGACCCAGGCGGTCTATGGCGCCGGCTTCTTCGCCGAGGAGATCCGCCGAACCCTGGCCAGCCGCTACGGCGAGGACGCCCTCTACAAGGGTGGCCTGGCGGTGCGGTCCACCCTGGACCCGGACCTTCAGAAGATCGCCGGCAAGGTGCTGCGAGACGGCCTGATCGCCTATGACCGCCGCCATGGCTGGCGCGGCCCTTTGACGACCATCCCGGTCCGGGAGTCCGCCGACGCCTGGCGCCAGGCCCTGGCCGCGGTCCGCCCGCCGGCGGGCACCCCCGAGACCTGGACCCCGGCCGTGGCGCTGGCCGTGGAGGCGGACTCGGTCCGGCTGGGCTTCGCCGACGGCCACACCGGCACCATGGCCTTCGACACCATGACCTGGGCGCGGCCCTGGCTGGAGAACCAGCGCGTCGGTGGCGCCCCACAATCCGCCCGCGGCGTGCTGTCCACGGGCGACGTGGTGCTGGTCGAGGCCGTCGACGCGGACGGCAATCCGCTGCCGCCAGCCGCCGACACGACGCGCGAGGAGGGCTCGGCCGCGGACCGTCCCACGACCTTCGCCCTGCGCCAGGTGCCCGACATCGAGGGCGCCCTGGTGGCCCTCGACCCGCACACCGGCCGCGTGCTCGCCATGATGGGGGGGTTCTCGGCCGAGCGGTCGGAGTTCAACCGCGCCACCCAGGCGCTCCGCCAGCCAGGCTCGTCGTTCAAGCCCTTCGTCTACCTGGCGGCCCTGGAAAACGAATATACGCCGGCCTCCATCATCCTGGACGCGCCCTTCGTCTACGACCAGGGACCGGGCATGCCCAAATGGAAGCCCAAGAACTACTCCAACCGCTTCTATGGGCCCTCCACCTTGCGTATGGGCGTGGAGAAATCCCGCAACCTCATGACCGTGCGCCTGGCCCAGGCGGTGGGCATGGACAAGGTGACCGACGTGGCCGAGCGCTTCGGCGTGGTCGAGGACATGCCGGAACTGCTGGCCGCCTCACTGGGCTCGATCGAAACCACGGTGCTCGACCTGACCACCGCCTACGCGCACATCGTCAACGGTGGCAAGCGGGTCGAGGCCACCCTGATTGACCGTATCCAGGACCGCCACGGACGCACCGTCTACCGCCATGACGCACGCCCCTGCGAGCCCTGCCTGCAACTGCAATGGTCTAACCAGCCAGTGCCCATGGTGCCCGACGACCGGCCCCAGGTCACCGATCCCCTGACCGCCTATCAGATGGTCTCCATCCTTCAGGGGGTGGTGCAGCGCGGCACCGGCGGACGCATCGGCGCCGCCGTCCAGCGGCCCATGGCCGGCAAGACCGGCACCTCCAACGATGCCTTTGACACCTGGTTCGTGGGCTTTTCCCCGGACCTGGCCGTGGGCGTGTTCGTCGGCTTCGACGAGCCCCGCACCCTGGGCGGGCGCGAGGCCGGATCCACCGCCGCCGGCCCCATCTTCCGCGATTTCATGCTGGCCGCCCTGGCCGACACCCCGGCGCGTCCCTTCCGGGTGCCGGCGGGCATCCAGTTCATCACCATCAATCGCCACAACGGCGAGCGCGCCAGCGGCGGCGAGGATGTGATCGCCGAGGCCTTCAAGCCTGGCGAGGGGCCGGTGAGCAATCCCGTGGTCCTTGACGGGTCGGCGGCCTACGGCGCGGCCTATGGCGGCGACTATGGCTTTCCCTCCACCGTCGGCGTCGGCGTGGTGCCGATGCCCGGCGGCGGCGTCTCGGGCGACCTGTACGGCTATGGCGCCGGGGCGGGAGCCAGCAGTCGTGTCGGCGGCGGATCTGGCGGAATATACGGGCCGCCACCAGGCGGCCAAGTGGGCACGGCCCCGCCCTCCCCGCCGTCCGGTGGCGCGGCTCCGCAGGCCGGCGGACTGTATTAGCGCCGATTTACGCGCCCATTCGAAATCGCGGCGCGAGTCCGGTTTGGCGCGATCCGCTCTCAGAGCCCGTCCGGAAAGTCTCGGGGGCCGCAATATATGGTGTGCCTGTGCCCGAATCGCATGCCGTATGTGGTGTTTTGCAAGGCTTTCCGGACAGACACTCAGGCCCGCGACGGTCCTTAGCGCAGGCCGCCGTGGCGGCGAAAGGCGGCGGCGCCCGGGCGCCCCGCCCCATAGGGCGGTCCTCCATGGGGGCGCCCCGGCTCTGGGGCCGCGCGGCGGTACAGGTCCGGGTCGGCCAGGGCCGTCACCGAGATTGTCCGATAGCCCAGTTCAATGTCATGATCGTTGGCGAGCCGGGCATGGGGCGGGATCCCCTCGAAATGGACGATCTGGCGCACCACCCACACGGACTGGTACTGACCATCCGTCTTGACGTACCGATCCCCCACCTGGACACCATGGCGGCCCGGGGAGGCCGCGCCCAGGGCACCGATCAAGCGTCGGAAGAAACTCATGCCGAAACTCCGCGCGCCAAGGTCCTCCGGGGACGGGCCCGTCGAAACGAAGCGGTCCGTTTCCGATGGAATCCCAAGAGTTTTCATAAAAACTCTCAACGCAAGTTTGCCTGGATTGACTCGGCGCTTCAAGGGTGGACGCAGGGATGGTTGCGCGGGATCGCCCGGGCGGTGTCCCTGATCGCCCCACTCAGGATCTCGTTGGCCCATCGCCGTCGCAAGGGTATGGTGCGTCGGATGGTGGTCGACGCGCGCAGGGTCGTGCGTCCGCCGCCCTTGGCCGCGCGCGGGTGACGCAGGACCGGTCATCCGGGGCACGGCGCCGTTGGGGGGGTTCAGTCACGGGGGATCGGGTGGCGACCATGGAAGACCAGGCAAACCAGGGCCAAGAGGGCCAGTCCCAACCGTTCCGGCTCATCACGCGCGCGGATTTCGACGGCGTCGTCTCAGCCGTGCTGCTGCGGGAATGCGGCCTGATCGATGACATCGTCTTCGCCCAGCCCAACGACATGCAGGCGGGCCGGGTTCCGGTCACGGCCCAGGACATCACCTCCAACCTGCCGTTTGTCGACGGGGTCCACCTGGCCTTCGATCACCACGTCTCGGAGATCACCCGCGTCGGGCCGCGCCCCAACCTGATCATCGACGGCCAGGCCCCCTCGGCGGCCCGTGTCATCTATGACCATTTCGGCGGCCGCGCGGGCTTCCCGGAGATCGCCGAGGACATGATGGAGGCCGTGGACAAGGCGGATTCCGCCGACTACGACGACATGGACATCCTGGCGCCCGACCGCTGGACCCTGTTGAACTTCATCGTCGACCCACGCACCGGTCTGCACCGGTTCAAGCAGTTCGCCATCTCCAACGAACAATTGATGGTGGACTTGAGCCACTATTGCCGGCGTCACCCCATCGATGAAATCCTGCACATTCCTGACGTGGAAGAGCGCGTCCACCTGTACCTGGAGCACAAGGAACAGGCCGAGCACCAGACCCGCCGCAACGCCCGCCGAGAGGGAAATCTCTTGATCGTGGACTTCCGGCGGGAGCCCGTGATCTACGCCTGCAACCGCTTCATGGTGTATGCGCTGTTCCCCGACATCAACATCTCGCTGTCCCTGCTGCCGGCGCGCCGCCCCGGCTTTATCGAGATCGCCGTCGGCAAGTCGATCCTGGACCGGACGTCCCGCACGGACATCGGTCACCTGCTGCTGGAGTACGGCGGCGGCGGTCATGAGACCGCCGGCACCTGCCAGGTGCCGGAGGCCGACGCCGACCGCGTGACCGCCGAGTTGGCGGCGCGCATCACCGCCGACGGCTAGGGATGAGCGGAGCACCGCCCCCGATCCGTAAGGGCGCGCGCCGCATGGCGGACGTGCCCGCTGTGGTGCTGGCCGAGTTGAACGCTGGCCGCGCCGAGACGCGCACCCTGGTCGAGACGTACGCCGTCGACATGGCGGGCCTGCTGGATGGGGTCGCGCCGGGGCTGGGGTCGGCCCTGGGGGTCGAGGGCGGCGGCGCGGGCATCACCCGCCGCATGGCGGCGGCCGGCGCCCTGCTGCTGGAGGCCAAGGGGCCGCCCGTCATAGACACCCTGGCGGCGCATCCCTCCGACATTGTGCGGGCGTGGGGCGCCTATGCCCTCGGGGCGTGGGACGAACCGGACCTTGCCGACCGCCTGGCGCGGATCCGTCCGTTCGCCGATGATCCCCACTTCGGGGTGCGCGAGTGGGCCTGGCTGGCGCTGCGCGGATGGATCGCCGCCGATATTGACCAGGCCATCGCCCTTCTGGCGCCATGGACAGCCGAGACATCGCCCAACCTGCGCCGCTTCGCGGTGGAGAGCACCCGCCCGCGCGGCGTCTGGTGCAAGCACATCGCCGCGCTGAAGGCCGAGCCGGCCCGGGGTCTACCGTTGCTGGAGCCGCTACGGGCGGAACCGTCCCCCTACGTGCAGGACTCGGTCGCCAACTGGCTCAACGACGCGGCGCGGAGCGCGCCGGACTGGGTGCGGGCACTCTGCGCGCGCTGGCGCGGCGCCGGGGCGGCGCCGGCAACCGAGCGCATCTGCCGGCGCGCCCTGCGCAGCCTGAAAGATCCCTGATCCGGGACAGGACGCGTCTATTCCGCCACCCGGGCCAGGGCCAGGCGCACCCCCAGACCGATGAACACCGCCCCCAGCGCCCGGTCGATCCAGTGCGCGGCGCCCCCATAGACCCGGCGCACCGGCGGCTGACCGATGATCACGGCGAGCAGACCGAAGACCAAGAGGCTTTCGACCATCAGGGTCAGGCCGTAGAGGCCCTTCTCCAGGGTCGAGGTCGCGGGGTCGATGATCTGCGTGAACAGCGCCAGCAGGTAAAGCGCCGCCTTGGGATTGAGCACGTTGGTGAGGAAGCCGGAGGCCAGGCCGCCCCGCCAGCGGCGACCGGGGTGAGGTGTCCCCGATTCGGCGCCGCTGGACAGGTCGCGAGGCCGGGCGCGAATCGCCTGGATGCCGATCCAGACCAGATAGGCGGCGCCCAGCACCTTGACCACCGAGAACAGCACCACCGACTGCGCGATCAGCAGCGACAGCCCCGCGAAGGTGTAGAGCAAATGCACCGACAGGCCGAGCGCGATCCCGACCGCCGTCATCACCCCGGCGCGCACTCCATGGACAAGGGCGTTGCGTAGCGTGATCGCGAAGTCCGGCCCCGGACTCAGCACGGCGATCAGGTTGATCCCCGCCACCATCGCGAACGCCGCCCAGTCAATGGTGCCATCCATGGTCGGTCCTCCGGCGATCGCGTGGTCTGGTTCATTGGCTGCCATCGGTCGTCGAGCCTGAGCTTCGACACCCTTGGCCGTGCGCCTGGCGCTATAGCGTGGCCACCTGACGGAAGCCGGACCCGGCCACGGCCGAGGCGTCGGTGTCCTCGCTCACCTGGACCCGGGTGACCCGGGCGGCCGGCGGGCCCTGTTGGCAGGCGTCGATCATGCGGGCCACGGCCGCCGCCGGGCCATGCACAAGAGCCTCGACGCTGCCGTCTGTCCGGTTCCGGACCCAGCCATCCAGTCCGAGGCCACGCGCGGTCTCCACCGTCCACCCGCGGTACCACACGCCTTGCACGTGGCCCTCGATGCGCACCATCACGGTTCGGGTTTCACCCTTCGCCATGGGTTCTTCCTCTCTGCCCCGCCGTTCCCGGGCCCATCACGCCCCAACCACCGCGCCCGAAAAGGGCCGGTCGCGGCCGCGCCGCGCTGGACTTCCAAGGCCCAACGCCATACATCCGTGGGCACCGGCACGCAAACCTTTCGCGACCCGCGCCGCCCCACCCATGTCACCGCCATCCCACAGCCGCCGGCAGGAGGTTCTCCGCCACCATGCCCCACACGCCCGCTCCCGCGCCGACACCGCCGGCCCCGTCAGGAACGGTCCCCGATGCCCACGCCACCTCCGCGGCGCAGGACGCCACCGGCGACGGATCCCATCAGTGGCTCAAGTTGCTGCTGGAGGCGGGCCCCCTTTTGGTGTTCTTCCTGGTCAATACCTGGTTCGGGCTGATCCCCGGCACGGCGGCGTTCGTGGTGGCCACGCTGGCGTCGCTGCTGGCCTCGCTGGTGCTGCTGCGGCGCGTGCCAGTGATGCCGTTGGTGGGTGGCGTGTTCGTGATCGTGTTCGGCGGCCTGACGGTGTTTCTTGACAATGACCTGTTCATCAAGATCAAGCCGACCATTGTCAACCTGCTGTTCGCCGGCCTGTTGCTGGCCGGGCAACTGACGGGACGGCATTTCCTCAAGCTGGTGTTCGACGGCGCCTTCCACCTCACGGAGCGCGGCTGGCGCCTCCTCACCTGGCGCTGGGTGGTCTTCTTCGTATTCCTGGCCGTGCTCAACGAGATCGTCTGGCGGACGGTCTCGTCCGATACGTGGGTGGCCTTCAAGGTGTTTGGCAACCTCCCCCTGACCATCGCCTTCAGCCTTGCGCAGATCCCGCTGCTGCTGCGTCATCGGCTGGAGGACGCCCAGGACGCCCAGGACGCCCAGGACGCCCAGGACGCCCAGGACGCGCCGCCCGCCGCAACGCGCGCGCGATGACCGCCCCACGTCCCCTTCACGCGGCCAGACGGCTATGAGATGGTGACGGGAGGGTAGCCGGGGGGCCCCGGGCCGACAGGCAAGGCCCAGACGCCCGCCCCGCATGAGGTGGAACCGGGACCATGGGGCGGTGTCCCGCAAGAAACGATCCCTCGCGACCAAACGCTCCGCCCCCACTGCGCCGCAATCGGGCCATGCCTTCGACCAAACACCCGCGTTCCCCCGACACGCCGGCCCTGCCCCTGGACGACGGGGCCGAGACGCCAGCGCCGACCCCAGCGGACGACGGCCCCCAGGCCGGCGCGGCCAAGCCGCATTACCTGGGCCACCGCCAGCGTCTGCGCGAGCGCTTCCTCGCCGACCCGGAAGCGCTGCCGGACTATGAGATGCTGGAGCTTCTTCTGTTCCTGGCGCAGCCCCGGGGCGACGTGAAACCCCTGGCGAAACGCCTGCTCGCGCGGTTTGGCAGCTTCGCCGATGTCGTCACCGCCGAGCCGGCGCGCCTGCGCGAGGTCAAGGGCACCGGCGACGCGGCCGTGGCGGCGCTGAAGACGGCCGAGGCGGCGGCCACCCGTCTGCTGCGCACCCGCCTGCGCGACCAGCCGGTGTTGTCCTCCTGGGAACGCCTCCTCGACTATTGCCGCGCGGCCATGGCGTTCCGCGAAACCGAACAGTTCCGCATTCTGTTCCTGGATACCAAGAACCGGCTGATCGCCGACGAACTGCAGCAGAAGGGCACCGTCAATCACACGCCCGTCTATCCCCGCGAGGTGGTGCGCCGGGCCCTAGAACTGCATGCCGCCGCCGTGATCCTGGTTCACAATCATCCCTCTGGCGATCCGACGCCCAGCAAGGCCGACATCCAGATGACGCTGCAGATTCGCAACGCCGCCCATGCGGTGGGTGTGACCGTGCACGATCACGTCATTGTTGGACGCGGCGGCCATGTCTCGTTCAAGGCTCAGGGATTGTTGTAAAGAAGACACAAGAATCGCGCAATCTCACCCACAATGACCGACATTTCGCTTGAATTCTTCAGCGGAATGAGAGGAAAATTCAGGAAAAGGGTCGTTCTGGTTCATCATCGTTAGGCCCACACCGCCACGGACAACGCAGCGGGGAAACCGTGTTCGACGCCTATTCGGCTATCGTCCAGCTCATCGAACGCCTGCACAGGCACTTTCTTGACGTCCTGCGGGCCGAGTTACGCCGGGTCGGCCGCGAGGACATCAACGCGGTTCAGGCCCTTTTGTTATACAACATCGGCCGAGACGACGTGGTCATTCGCGACCTGCGTGACCGTGGTTACTATCACGGATCAAATGTCTCTTACAACATTAAAAAGTTGAGCGAACTGGGTTACCTGGTTCAGGAACGCAGCGCTCATGACCGGCGCGCGACACGTTTGCGCCTGACCGAGCGGGGCCACACCATATGCGCCGTCGTGGGCGATTTGCAACAGGCCCTGGTGGCCGGCCTTCAACGCCAGCAGGTGAATGACCAGGACCTGCGGAGCGCGGGCTCCATCCTGGAACACCTCGAACGCACCTGGACGGACTACATCCGCTACGGACGGGAGTAGAAGGCCGGCGCGCACGCCGGTGACCAGCACATTGCCGTCTCCCGTCGTCCTCCCGTGCGTCATACCTGACCAATTCAGTCTTGATTGCCCGGTCGGGCTCGACCATGTTCCGGGCAGGCGGAGACGCGCCCCATGGCGCGGCTCGCCGCCGGTCCGAAGTCCTTCGCGACCGGCCCGCGCGGGCGCGCGCGGCCGGCGTGGTCAACCAGGAGCCGCCCCATGTTCATCCAGACCGAGCCCACCCCCAACCCGGCCAGCCTGAAGTTCCTGCCTGGCGAATCCGTTCTGGGCCAGGGCACCGCCCAGTTCGACGAACCCGACCAGGCCGGACCCTCACCCCTGGCGACGCGACTGTTTCGCATCCACGGGGTCGCGGCGGTATTCCTGGGGGGTGACTTCATCACCGTGAGCAAGGCCGATACCGCAGACTGGAGCGTACTGAAGCCGATGGTGCTGGGCGCCATCATGGATCATTACACCGCTGGCGAGCCGATCCTGGTGAACGGCCCCCAGGGCGACGACGTGACTGACGGCGAGGACCCGGTGATTCGTCAAATCCGCGAGTTGCTGGACACCCGGGTTCGCCCCGCGGTGGCGCAGGACGGCGGCGACATCATCTTCCACGACTTCCAGGATGGCGTGGTCTACCTGCATATGCGCGGCGCCTGCTCGGGCTGCCCCAGTTCGACGGCCACCCTCAAGCATGGCATCGAAAACATGCTGCGCTACTACGTACCCGAGGTCCGGGGCGTCGAAGCGGTCATGTAGAGGAAGCCGCCCGCGGACGGCCGACGCGCGCGCGGACGCCGCCCGTCTCTCACCCTACCCGCTCAGACCGTAGGGCGCCGGGGCCGCGTTGACCACGGCGTGGAAGAGGGTTCTGGCTTCCTTGCGGGCCTCATGACCAAACAGGGGATCCTGATTGTCGGCGAAGGCGGCATCGATCTCCGCCCAGTCCTCCTCGGTCAAGCTGTTCTGCGCCATCGGCAGAACAACACCCTCTTCCTTCTGGATGTGCTTGGTTTGCACCCTCAAGTAGTCGGCGACCTGCTCCGCGAAGCGGGCCTCGGCGCCCACCTTGCCAGCCTTGAGCTCCTCCAGTGTCGCCCGCATGCGCGCCAGCGCCTGTGGCAGGCTACGATGCTCGTCCTCAAGTTCATCCAGGATGGCAATCGCCATCGGATTGCGCTGACGCAGTCGGGCGAAAAGGTATCGGTCCTCCTTGGGATGGTGGAAGCGATCCACGAATGTCTCGATGTACTCGAAGATCTGAGTCATCAAGTCGAGGTCGAGCACACTCCCTTCCTTGTGATCGCGCACCAGCGCATCCAGCAAGTGGACCACCCGATACAGGTTGCGATGCTCCCGTTTGATGACGATGAGCGAATCCATCATGGCCTTGTTCCACCCTCGGCCCCCGGGTGGCCCTGGCCCTGTGTGGCGGGACCCCGGACGCATGCCCGCCACACCGATCACCGGCCCGGCGCGGCGGTTCGCGGGCGAAGTATACGCAGCCGCCCGAAGGGCCGCAAAGCCAAAGCGCCGAAGCGCGCCCATCGCCGGCGCGCCTACCAGGCGCGCAGGGCCGCCCGAAAGAGGTCGGCCAGATCGGCCTCGGACGGTGCGTGCGGCGCCTGCACAAGCAATCGTTTTTGCGTCCACGCGCCTCTGACCAAAGCGGGCACATCGGCCTCTGTATAACCCAGGTCGCCCAGACCATTGGGGCAGCCGGTGTTGCGCATGATCTCGGCCAGCCGATCGGCCAGCACCTTGCCGCCCACCTCGGGTCCCTGACCCGCCACATCGGCGCCCAGGGCCTCGGCGGCCCGCAGATGACGCTTGGGGCAGGCCGACGCTGTGAACCGCAGGGCCGCGGGCGCGTTAACCACCACCGAAATCCCATGCGGCACCATGGGCGGCTCATCCGTGTAGCCAGCCGCGATGAAGCTGTGATTGAGCCCGGCCACGGCGTAGCTCATGGCGTGGGGGATATGGACGCCCGCGTTGCCGAAGGCCATGCCGGCCAGGGTCGCGGCGAACATCAGGCCGTCGCGGGCCTCATGGTCGGCGGGGTCGGCGTAGGCTCGCTCCAGGAAGGCGCCGCCCAGCTCGATCGCCTTGAGGGCACCGATATCCGACCATGGATTGGCCCCCTGGTAGGGCGGCCGCGTCACGGGATCCGCCGGCCGGTCCCGCGCCGTGAAGGGGCGCGCCGTCCAGCTTTCAATCGCGTGGGTGAGCACATCCAGGCCCGTGGAGCACACCACCCCGACGGGAAGGGTATAGGTGGTGGTCGGATCCACCACGGCCCGCGTGGGCTTCAGGAAACGGTGCGCGATGCCCGTCTTGACATTGGCCGAGGTCAGGTCGAACACGGCCGTGGCCGTCATCTCGCTGCCGGTGCCGCAGGTGGTCGGGCAGGCCAGGTGCGGCTTCAAGGGCCCGGGTGGCGCCATGCCGCCGCCAAGCGGCGCGTTGACGTAGGCCAGAAGGTCATCGCCGTGCGTCGCCAGCAGGTTGGCCACCTTGCACGTATCGATCACCGACCCGCCGCCCAGCGACACGAAGCCATCAAAGCGGCCCGCGCGCGCGAAGGCGCCGGCCTCGCGAAACGACGCCTCGTTGGGCTCCACCCGCACCTGGTCATAGAGCGCCACGTCCAGGCCAGCGCCTTTCAGGGCGGCGTGGGCGGTGGCCGCGTGCTCGGTGGCGGCCACGTGCCGGTCGGTGAACAGCGCCACCCGGCGCACGCCCAGCGCCGCCGCGTCGCCCCCCAGTTCCGCCAGGGCACCATGCCCATACTTCAGAGGCACGGCGTCAACGGTGAAGACCCGCTCTTGGGGCATGGCGTCAGGCGTCATGGCGTGTCCTTTCGTGTAAACCAGTGCCCGCCAGGGTCCCCCTCGGACCGGTGAATCCTGTCGCGCACCATCCGTCCTGGGTACAGTGGTGGTGGCGCTCGGTCAAACCGGCGGCGATACGGGACACTGGCGGACCGGCGCCCGCAAAGACCGATGTCGACATGTATCGCACCAGGAACAATCGTCTGCACGCCTGGGCATGGACCGTCTTTGAGGATATTCTAGCATCGGGTTCACAATCTAAAGATTGGAGACTCGCCGATGTTTTCCCTCAAAAGACTTGGACACCGCGACCATGGCGCTTGCGCCGCGTCGCGGAGTCCGGCTTGGTCATGGCCCTGGAAGCCGATCCCGCCGGGGATCGGCGCGGTCACGCGTAGCGGCCTGATAGTCGGCCTGACCGTCGGATCGCTGCTGGCGGGGCTGACTCACGCGCCGCCGTCCGCCTGGGCGGCGGACGACCGGCTGAGCCGGATCGCGGCGGCCGGCACCCTTCGGGTCTGCATCTGGCCCGACTACTACTCGATCACCTATCGCAATCCGCGCACGGGCGTCCTGGAAGGCATCGATATCGACATGGCGCGGGCGTTCGCCGGCGACCTGGGCGTGACGGTGCGCTTCGTGGATAGCTCCTTCGCCGCGCTGGTGGCGGCCATGACAACCGATGCCTGCGACATCGCCATGCACGGTGTCGGGGTCCGCGCGGATCGCGCCGAGCACATGGACTTCAGCGAACCACACCTGATCAGCGGCATGTTCGCCGTCGCCCCCCTGGATCATCCCTCGGTGACCGACTGGACGGATATCGACCAACCCGGACACGTGGTCGTGGTTCAGAAGGGGACCTATATGGAACCCGAGATGCGCGCACGCCTGCGCCGCGCCACGCTCAGGGTCGTGGACGCATTCAAGGAGCGGGAGCAGGAGGTCATGAGTGGTCGCGCCGACGTCTTCATGACCGACTACCCGTATGGCCGCCGCATGGCGGACCTGACGGACTGGGCGCGTCTCATGGCACCGCCGGAACCCGTTGCGCCCACCGCCTATGCCTACGCCGTGCCCAAGGGGGAACCCACCTGGCGGGCACGCGTAAACGCCTTCGTCCGCGCGGCCAAGGCCGACGGCCGCCTGCGCGTGGCGGCCGAGCGCCACGGGCTGCTGCCGATCCTGGCCGATTAGGGACGAACCCGTTGGAGGCACAACCAAGAACAAGGCCCATGACAGACCGAACGCCGCGCCGCGCCGTCATCGAGCGGTTGCGCTGGCTGGCCAGCGCCCTCGGCCTGGCCGTGGTGGTGCTGTTCGTCCTGGCGGTCTACGGCGCGTTCCGGTCCGCCATGACCCAGTACACCGACTCCGCCCGGCTGGTGTCCGAACTGGTGGAGGACAGCATCACCCGCACCCTGGAATCGGCGGAAACCACCCTGCTC
>JANQGN010000174.1 GCA_028277295.1 Rhodospira sp. | reverse complement strand
CACCGCCCTGTTGCCCGATCCGGACGGCGAGGCGCCGGCGGACGGCCGGTGACGGTCAGCGATCGCCCACCATGACCCGGTACAGCCAAAAGGTCAGCGGCACCACGATCAGGCCGGCGAACGCAACGTCGGACAGGAAGTGGCCGCCCACGACGATTCGCGCGGCCCCCATCACGGCGCCGAACGCCAGGGCGGCCGCGATCGCCGCCCCACGCCACGGCCGGGGCACCAGAAGAGCAAGCGCCACGGTCCAGAACGCCATGGCGGCGTGACCGGAGACGAAGGAGCAGTTACTGGCGCACTGATCGGTCATCATCCATGGTGGGGTAAACCGCGCCTCGCCGCCAAAGGTCAGGATGTCACCTGGACGCGCCCGCCCCCACCACTCCTTCAACACGCCGTTGACGATGAGACCGGGCCCAAGCGCCAGCGCGGTGACAACAAAGGCGACCCGGCGCCCGTCCAACGCCTTGGGTGTCCCCGCCCCAGTCAGCCAGCCGCCCAGCCATTGCAGGCCCAGGAACACGAGGACGCCGTAAAGCACCGGCGGAACCCCCTTGCGCAGGAAATTCAACAGCGGCCCCTCGCTGACGAACCGCCCGGTGGATTGATCGTAGAAGAGCCCGCTCACACCCAGGTCAATCTGCGGAAACGCGACCAGCAGCAGGAGCAGCGCCAGCACCATACGGCACGACCAGAGCCCTCCCAGCGGCGTGCGCATCGGTGTCACGGCGCCACCATCACCGCCGCCCATGCCCGGCGCCGCCCATCGTCCAGCAGAATACTCAGGCGCGCGCGGATGTCGCCGCCGTTCTCAGCCAGGGCCTCGGGCATGACCAGCAACCCGGTGAACGCCGTTCCGGCGTCCTGCCCCGTGCCCACCTCGTGGGCGATCACGCCTCGGGCGCGGGCCTGGTAGATGATCACCGGCGCGCCGTCCCCGGCCACGCCAATGTCGGTATCCGGGTAGGCGTCGGCCAGGCGCCGCAGCCAGGTGCCGGTGTCCTCCCAACCCCGGCCGCTGGCCACCGGATCGAACCACGCGGGCGGAACCCAGCCACAGTGGCGCGAAAACGGCACGCCTGAGGTCAGCACGACGAACAGGAGAAGATTCACCGCGATGGCGGCCCTCAGCCAGTTGACCGCCTCGCGCACCACCTTCCAGCCCACGACCAGCAAGCACGCCGCCACCGCCGCCGGAGCGGTCAGCGCGGCGCCGGTCTCCAGAACCAGTGTCAGGGTCAGCGTGAGCAGCAGCACCGGCGTTGTGAACACCACCAGCAGCCGCACCCGGTAATCAGCGAATGCCCCGCCCCGAAGCTCCAGCGGCAAGCGCGCCATGGCACGGATCAGCGCGGTGGCCAGAACCGGGCCGAACATCAGGACGCCAACGAAGACCGCCCACCCCAAGGCCCAAACGTCCGGCTCGCCACCGGTCAGGGCGCCCCACAGGCGCCGATATCCCTGCCAATCGTGCGCGGCGTGCCAGGCGACCTCGGGGCCGTACAGCGCCGCGGCCGTCAGCACCGCCAGGGCAAGTCCAACCCACAGGCCCTGGCCGCGAAACTCGGGTGAGATCGCGAGGTAGGCGACCATCGCCAGCACGAACACCGCCATCACCGGATGCGCCAGCAGGCCAAAGCCAACACTGGCTCCCAGCACCAGCCACGTGCCAGCGGCCGCGCGTCCAACAGCACCGGGCCGGGACAGTCGCGCCATGGCGTGAAGGCCCACCGCCCACGCCAGAAGCACAAGCGCCATGGAGTCGACGATAAGGGACCCCTCCACCACCATCGGCAGGGTGATGTAGGTCAGGGCGGTCCAGAAACCGGTACGCGCATCGAACAGCATTCGCCCGAGCAGATACATCATCCAGGCCACCAGACCATGGGCGATCGGCGCGATCAGGCGAAGGCAGGGTGACGCGGACCCGCAGGTCTCCGAGATCAGGCCCAGAATCCATGGCAGCAGCGGCGCGGCATCGGCATACCCCGGCCGGGGGGACAAGCCCAGCAGCCAGGGCCGGGCCTCTTCCGGCATCACCGGGGGCGCGTCGGCCGGCGACAGCATACCCAGGCGTATCCCCGTCAACAGCAGCACCAGAAGCGCCACGCCCCATGGGCCGTAGGCGATCGCAAACGCGCGGTCCAGCCCCGAGGGACCAGGGTTCCGATAGAGATCGCTCATGGTTGCTCCACGCCCGCCATGCCTGCCTTCGATGCGGGCCCCGCATCCACACACCTCTGGTCCCGCCACGCACTGAGTCTTGGGGACCCGCCACGCACGCGGGTTGGCATCATCCGTCCTCCAGGTGAAACACCAGCGCCAGCCCAAGCAGCCCGGTGATCGCTGCCGGTGACCAGGCGGCCATGGTCACGGGCAAAGCCTGGGACTGGCCCAGCGTATAGGTCACTTGGGAAAAGAAGTAGACGACAAAACCCGACACCACCGCGCCCGCCAGCCGCGCCAGCCAGGCGCCACGCCGGCCATTCGTGCCCAGGCCGAACACCGCGGCCACGAGAACCATGGCGCAAAGCATGATCGGCGACGACACCAGCGCATGCCAATGCATGCGATGCGCGTTTGCCGAGAAGCCAGCCGATTCGAAAAAGGCGATGAAGCCGGGCAGGTCCCAGAACGAGATTGTCTCCGGGGCGGCGAATTTCTCTTCGATCTTGGTGATCGACAGCCCGGTTTCGACGGTCATGAACGGGCGCCGGTCCGGCGCGCGGCCCGGCACGGAGATCACCGCGTCGGTCAGGATGAACCGCCCGCCTTGCATACGCCCGGTGGGGGCGTCCAACCGCCGCACCGAGCGACTGGCGTCGTCCACAAACATGATCATGATGCTGTCCAGGTGCAGCATGCGTGCATCCTGGCGGGCGTTGCGCGCATGCACGACCGTGTAGGCGCCGTCCTCGCCAGCTTCGCGCAGCCACATGCCACCCCGCGACAGGGAGAATGGGTTGTCACTGCCCAGGCCAATGGCGCGCCCCGCGCGCTCGAACTGCGTGAACAGGGTCGCGGCGATCGGGTTGACCACGGCCACGTTGACGGTCCCCAGCACCATGGCCAGCAGGAACAGTGGTGTCAGAATCTGCCAAACGGAAACGCCCGCGGCCCGGACCACCACCAACTCGCTGGACCGCACCAGTCGCCAGAAGGTAATGAACGCCGCGGCCAGGAACACAAAGGGCAGCGCGGTTTGCAGGACCAAGGGTAACCGCAACAAAGACAGTCGGGTCAACAGCCCCACTGTCGCTTCCGGCACCCTCGCCGTTTGTCGCAACAACTCTATGACGTCGAACAACAGGATAAGGGCCGCCACCGCCAGCAGGGTCACGGCCAACGCCATCAGAAACTGACGCGCCACGTATCCAATCAGGGTGAGTATCACGCCGACGGTCCATGCAGCGGAGGGAGACGGTCCGAGCCACCGCGCCCCGGGCCTCGACAGGTGCGACGACGCGGTCCCGCCGATGGCCCGCGTTGGATCGGGCGTCTCGTCCGCCGGTCTTACACCCAGCCGGCCCTGTTTGCCAATGCGGGCGCGCCGCCGATCGTCGGACCACCAAGTCGTGCCGGCCAAGGACAGAATCGGTCTTGCGATAGCGCCCCGGCGAGATCCAGGATAGCGCGTTTACACCGACGGCGGGCAAGGTGACTCGTCCGCCCGGCGGCACCGGCTCGCGCCCCCGCCCGAGCACCCGCGCCACGATCCTTGAAAGGACCGGGTCTTGGGGTAGCCAGGGGGGACGCAGGCCGGCCAGGGCCTCCAACGGCCATCGCGAGTGGCCGTTGGTATGACCAGTTTCCCGGCCACTCCCCGCAGGGAAGGATGTCCCATGGCATCGGCAGGTTTTGTCCCCAGCGCCGAAGACGTCGAACGCGA
>JANQGN010000173.1 GCA_028277295.1 Rhodospira sp. | reverse complement strand
TGGGTGCTCAGGATGAGGATTGTCCATTTAAAACAACCTCATCCTGAGGGAGTGAAACGACCGAAGGATCTCCATCGAGTGCTCCGGTCCTCTCGGAAGGCGCTTCTTAAACGATCGTCCATCCGAGTTCGGAGCCCTGGGCGCACACCCCCGAGACCCTGTCGCGGCGCTTTTCGTTTGACTATATAGTTTAGGGAATATACTATACTGCCTCTAAGGCGCGGCTCGACGCCCACGCCCCATGGCCCCGACGCCGGCTTATGATCCGGCCATGACGGGCACCATGCATGCGGACGGTTCGAAAAAGCCCGGCTATTCTCTGTCAATAGCGCGCCTTCAAGATCCATGCGCGGGTTCCAACCGCCGATTGGTCGAGACAGACCCGGCATTTTCCAAGAGGCGCACCATGACGCAAGAGACGTTCTTTGGGATAATGATTAAGGATCTTAACTATAAGGCGCACGACGAACCGGGACGGAAACGCTCGATGGTCCCCGCTCATGCCGCCATGGCCGGCCTCCTGGGCATCGCTGGCCTGGGACTGGTCGGCGTCATCGGGCTTCCCGCGGCACCAAGCCACGCCGAACGGGAACCGCCGGCCGCCATGCCCATCGCCCGCCCCGTGCCGACGGCCGTGGTCGAACGCCAACCCGCGGCGCAGGTGCGCGCCTTCCCAGGCACGGTGCGCGCGGCGCGCCGCGTCGACCTCGCCTTCTCGGTACCCGGCGTCCTGGATGCCCTCAACGCACAGGAGGGACGCAGCCTTCGCCAGGGCGACGTTGTCGCGGCGCTGGATCAACGCGACTACCAGAATGCCCTGGATGCGGCCAAGGCCCGCTTCGTCAAGGCCGAGCACGATCTGGTGCGCGCCCGCACCCTCTGGGACAAGCGCGTCGGCTCGAAAGCCCGCTACGAGGACGCCCAGGCCGCCCGCGACATCGCCCTGGCCGAACTGCGCATCCGTGAAAAAGCCCTGGAGGACACCGTCCTGCTGGCCCCCTTCGACGGCCTGGTGGTGCGGCGCCACATCGAGACCCACGAACACATCCAGGCCAAGCAGACCATCGTCTCGTTTCAGGACCTGTCGTCCATCGAGGTGGTCATCCAAGTTCCGGAGCGGGTGATCGCCCATGGCGGACCCAAGGGCCTGGGGGTCGTTCAAGTCCGCTTCGATGCCGACGAATCACGCTGGTTCGACGCCGCCGTTCAGGAGTACAGCGCCGAGGCCGATCCCGTCACCCGCACCTATGATGTCGTGGTCGCCCTGGCCCCGCCCGAGACCCTCACCGTCTTCCCGGGCATGACCGCCACGGTTCAAGCCAGGATCGACGATCGGACGACCCTCGCCCTCCCGGACCAGCCGCTGACGCGCGTCCCGGTCGAGGCGCTGTGGCGCGGCCATGACAGCGAGTCCTATGTCTGGGTGATCGATCCCGAGGGCAGCACGCCGGTGAAGCGGCGGGTGGAGGCCCTGGCCCTCGCCGGTGATTGCGTCCAAATCCGCGCCGGGCTGGAACCCGGCGAACACGTGGCGACGGCCGGGTTGCACAGTCTGCGAGAAAACCTGTGGGTACGGCCCATGGTCGCTGGCGCGCGAGGGCTCGACGGATGATCAGTCCCGCCGCCTATGCCATCCACCACCGCGCCACTCTCTTCGTCATGATCGTGCTGGTCGTGCTGGGCGGCATGCTGGCCTATGGCTCGCTCGGCCGCCTGGAGGACCCGGAGTTCACCATCAAGGAAGCGGTGATCTATACCCCCTACCCCGGCGCCACCGCCGACCAGGTGGAGCTGGAGGTCACCGAGCCCCTGGAGACCGCCATCCAGCAACTCAAGCAGTTGAAGGAGGTGCGCTCCCAGTCCCGGCCCGGGCTGTCGATCATCTTCGCCGAAATCCAGGAGACGTACGACAAGGAGACCCTGCCTCAGGTCTGGGACGAACTGCGGCGCAAGGTAAGCCACGCCCAGACCGGCCTGCCGCCGGGGGCCGGCCCGTCCGACGTCAACGACGACTTCGGCGACGTCTACGGCGTGCTGTTCGCCATCACCGGCGACGGTTATGCGCTGGCCGACCTGAAGGAGGTCGCCAAGGACCTGCGCCGGGAATTGCTGCTCTGCCAGGACGTGGGCCGGATCGACCTGTGGGGGCTGCCAACCGAAGTGGTCTACGTCGAGGTGGACCGCGCCAAGCTGGCCCGGCTGGGCCTGGATCCGCAGGTCATCTTCGATGCCATCCGCCACCAGAACACCATCACGGAGACCGGAAAGCTGGCGGTGGGATCCCAGGATGCGCGGCTGCGCGTCACCGGCGACTACACCGCCGTCGAGGACCTGGGTGATCAGTTGATCGGCAGCGGCCCGGACGGCCGCCTGATCCATCTGAAGGACATCGCAAGCATCGAGCGCGCCGACCGCGACCCGCCGGACGCGGTGCTGCGCTGGAACGGTCAGCCGGCGGTGGGGCTAGGTATCTCGACGGTGTCCGGCGGTGACGTGATCGCCATGGGCGATGCCATTTCCCAGCGCCTGGACGAGTTGACCGCCCGCATGCCCGTGGGCGTCGGGATTCATGCCATCGCCCACCAGTCGGAGACGGTCAAGACCGCCGTGCGCGGCTTCGAACTTAGCCTGGGCGCCGCCGTCCTGATCGTGGTCGGCCTCTTGCTGGTGTTCATGGGCCTGCGCGAGGGGCTCATCATCGGCGCCGTGCTGCTGCTGACGATCCTGGCGACCTTCCTGGCCATGCACGCCATGGGCATCACCTTGCAGCGGATCTCGCTGGGCGCCCTGATCATCGCCCTGGGCATGCTGGTGGATAACGCCATCGTCGTGGCCGAAGGCACCGTCATCAAATCCCACCAGGGCAAGACCCGCATCGAGGCCGCCGTGGAGACGGTGCGCGAGACGCAATGGCCACTGCTGGGCGCCACCGGAATCGCCATCCTTGCCTTCGCGGCGATCACGCTGTCCAAGGACATGACCGGCGAGTGGCTGAAAAGCCTGTTTCAGGTCATCTGCCTGTCGCTCGGGCTGAGCTGGGTGTTCGCCATCACGGTCACGCCCTATCTGTGCGTGGCGCTGCTGCCCAGCGGCAAGACCTATCACGGAACACCCCATGGCGGCCTGTTCTACCGGATGTACCGCCGCTTCATCGGCGCCTGCATCGATCACCGCTGGATCAGCCTGGCCATGGTGGGCGGTCTGTTCATGACCGCCATGTGGGGGTTCGGCTTTGTCCGCCAGGACTTCATGCCCGACATGAACCGCCCGCAGATCACCATCGACGTCCGCCTGCCCGAGGGCAGCCACATCGACCAGACAACGGCCGAGGTCGCGGCCATCGACGCCACTGTCCGCTCCCTGGAGGGTGTCACCGACGTCGCCGCCTTCGTCGGGCGCGGTCCGTTGCGGTTCCTGCTGACCTACGAGCCCGAGATGCCGAACAGCGCCTACGGGCAGCTTCTGGTCAGTCTGGACGATTACGAACGCATCCCGGACCTGAAAGCCCACCTGACCCCGTATCTGGAAGAGCATCACCCCCGCGCCATCACCAGCGTCGACGCCTTCAAGCTGGGTCCCGGCGGCGGCGCGGTGGTGGCCCGCCTCAGCGGACCAGACGCCGACGTGCTGCGGGCGCTGGCCGATGAGGTGAAAGCGGTCATGTGGGCCAACGACAACAGCCGCAGCGTGCGCACCGACTGGGGGCGGCCAGTGCCGGCCCAGGCGCTCCACCTGGCCCCGGCGCGATCGCGGGAGATCGGCGTGACCCGCCCCGACCTGTCGAGCGCCCTGGCCATGACCGCGTCGGGCGTGGTCGCCGGCGTCTATCGCCACGACGAGGACCTGTTGCCCGTCATCGTGCGCCCGCCCCGGGACCAGCGGCGGGGCATCGACAGCGTGGGCGACGTCCAGGTCTGGAGCGAGTCCCAGGAACACTGGAGTCCCATTGACCAGGTCACCGACGGCCAGAGCCTGACGTGGGAAACGCCGGTCATCCACCGCCTCAATCGCGCGCGAGTGCTGCGGGTCTCCTGCAAGCAGAAGGACGGCACAACCGACGGCCTGTTGCGGGAACTGATGGGGCCGATCGAGAGCATCCCCTTGCCCGAGGGCTACACCCTGGAGTGGGGCGGCGAGCACGAGGAGCAGGTGGAGGCCAACACCAAGCTCATGTCCAACGTGCCCATCGCCTTCACCGCCATGTTCCTGATCTCGGTCATGCTGTTCAACTCCCTGCGGCATCCACTGATCATCTTCCTGGGCCTGCCCCTGGCGGTCATCGGCGTGGCCAGCGGCATGCTGCTCGCGGACAAGCCGTTCGGCTTCATGGCCATGCTCGGGTTCCTGAGCCTCGCCGGCATGCTGATAAAAAACGAGATCGTGTTGCTCGACCAGATCAACCTTGAACGGGCGGCCGGGAAGGCGCCCTATCAGGCGGTGATGGACGCGGCGGTCAGCCGCGTGCGGCCCGTCTCCATGGCCGCCCTGACCACCGTGCTGGGCATGACACCGCTGCTGTGGGATGCCTTCTTCGCGCCCATGGCGGTGACCATCATGGGCGGCCTGACCTTCGCCACGGTGCTGACCCTGGTGGTGGTGCCGGTGCTCTACAGCACGTTCTTCGGCGTGCGGCGGGAGGCGAAGACCAGAAAGGTGGCGAAGACCACCACGCGGGAAAACGTCCCGGGCACCCGCGGCGAAGTCCCCGCGTCATAGTCTGGTCGCTTATTGGGACGGTGCGCTCGACGGCTGCAAGAGCAGCCGGCAGCGCACCACGTGAGAGCTGAACGGTGCGCTGCCCGCCATGTCATGGCGGTCGAGCGCACCCTACAGCGGTGAGCGGCCCGATCCCGGTCAAGAAGGGCCGCCGATCCTACCCCTCCGCCACCTCCGCCAACTCCCGCATCAATCGATGCAGGCCCTCTAGGCGATGCGCCGCTTGGTGCCAGTCCCGCTTGCAGACCAGCTTGTGGTCGGGGCGAAGCTTCACGGTGGCGACGTTCTTGCCGATGAACTGGACCAGCCCGCCCGGGTTGGGGAAGTCGTTGTTCCTGAAGGCGATCACCGCGCCCTTGGGGCCGGCGTCGATCTTCTCGGCGTTGGCGCGGCGGCACAACACCTTGATGGAGATCACCTTGAGCAGGTTCTCCACCTCGCCCGGCAGTGGGCCGAAGCGATCGATCATCTCGGCGGCCAGCGCCTCCACCTCGGCGTCCTCGGTCACGTCGGCGATGCGCCGATAGAGCGACAGCCGCACCCCCAGGTCCGGCACGTAACCCTCCGGGATGAGGATCGGCGAGCCCAGGGTGATCTGCGGTGACCAGGTCTCGTCCGCCGCCTCCATCCCCTCGCCCGCGCGGGCGGCGGCCACGGCCTCTTCCAGCAGGTGCTGGTACAGCTCGATGCCCACCTCCTTGATGTGGCCCGACTGTTCCTCACCCAGAAGATTGCCGGCGCCACGGATGTCCAGGTCGTGGCTGGCCAGCGTGAAGCCCGCCCCCAGGCTGTCCAGGGTCTGCATGACGTCCAGGCGCTTCTCGGCGGCCTTGGAGAGCTTCCGGTTGGGACGGATGGTCAGATAGGCATACCCGCGCGCCTTGCCGCGCCCCACCCGGCCGCGCAACTGGTACAACTGCCCCAGCCCAAACATGTCGGCGCGGTGAAAGACGATGGTGTTCACGCGCGGCATGTCCAGGCCGCTTTCGATAATGTTGGTGGCCAGCAGGATGTCGTACTGACCGTCGGCGAAGGCGGTCATCACGTCTTCCAACTGTTTCGCCGGCATCTGCCCGTGGGCCACGGTGACCCGCACCTCGGGCACCAGGGCGGCCAATCGGTCGGCCACCTCGTCAATGTCCGCGAGGCGCGGACAGACATAGAAGCACTGGCCGCCGCGATAGCGCTCGCGCAGGATGGCCTCGCGGATCACAACCGGGTCGAAGGGCAGCACGAAGGTCCGTACCGCCAGGCGATCCACGGGCGGGGTGGCGATCAGGCTCATCTCGCGCACCCCGGTCAGCGCCAGTTGCAGCGTGCGGGGAATAGGCGTGGCCGAGAGCGTCAGGACATGCACATCACTCTTGAGCTGCTTGAGCCGCTCCTTGTGAGCGACGCCGAAGTGTTGCTCCTCATCGATGATCAGCAGGCCCAGGGACTTGAAGTGGATGCCCTTGGCCAGCAGCGCATGGGTACCGACGACCACATCCAGGGTCCCTGAGGCCAGTTCGGCCTTAACCGCCGTGGCCGCCTTGCCCGCCACCAGCCGCGACAGTTGGCCGACATGAATCGGCAGGCCGGCGAAACGCTCCTGGAAGGTCCTGAAGTGCTGCCGGGCCAGCAGGGTTGTCGGCACCACCACCGCCACCTGCACCCCGGTCATGGCGGCGACGAAGGCGGCGCGCAAGGCCACCTCGGTCTTGCCGAAGCCCACATCGCCGCAGATCAGGCGGTCCATGGGTTTGCCGCTGGTCAGGTCGTCGATGGTCTCGGCGATGGCCTTGAGCTGATCGTCGGTCTCGGCATAGGGAAAACGCGCGGCGAACTCATCGTACAGACCCTCGGGCGGCCCCATGGCGTCGGCCTTGCGCAGGTGGCGGGCGGCGGCCACCTGGATCAGCTTTTCCGCCATGTCGCGGATGCGGTTCTTGAGCTTGGACTTGCGCGCCTGCCAGCCCACGCCGCCCAGCTTGTCGAGATGCACCCCGGCGGTCTCGGAGCCATAGCGGGACAGAACCTCGATGTTCTCCACGGGAACGAACAGCTTGTCCTCGCCCGCGTAAACCACGCGCACGCAGTCATGCGGCGCGCCGCCCACGGTAAGCGTTTCCAGGCCGTCATAGCGGCCGATGCCATGATCCACGTGCACCACCAGGTCACCCTCGGTGAGGGCGCCGGCGTCGCGGATAAAGGATTCGGCCTTGCGTTTCTTCTTGGGCGGGCGGGCCAGGCGGTCGCCCAGCACGTCCTGTTCGACGATCACCGCCAGGTCGGCGTTTTCAAAGCCGCGTTCCAGCCCGAGGGCCACCAGGACGATGGCGTCCTTGTGCGCCGTGGCCAGGTCGGCCCAGGTCTCGACCGTCGCCACCGGTGCCGCGCCGTGATCACGGATCAGCCCGCCCAGCCGGTCCCGCGACCCCAGGCTGCGCGCCGCCAGCACCACCCGCTTGCCCGCCGCCATGCGCTCCCCAGCGTGCAGACCCACGGCCGCGAACAGGTTCTCGCCGGGCCGGGCGCGGACGTCGGCGAAATCCCGGCCCGGACGACCCTCCATGTCCAGGGTGTTGGCGGCCGCTTCGTCTGGCGCGTAGGGCGACAGGTCCAGGCAGCGCGGCGCGGTGGCCAGCATGCGCTGCCACTCCATCTGCGTCAGATACAGACGGTTCGGCGGCAGCGGGTTGTAGATCAATCCGCCCTCGCCCGCCCTCCCGGCGTCGGCGATGGACCGGCGGGCATCATGATACTCGGTAATCTGATCCCAGCGCGCCGCCCGCGCCCCGTCGGCGTCTGGGTCTAGCACCACCACCGCCTCGGGCACATAGGCGAGCAGGGTGTCCATGCCCTCGTGGAACAGGGGCAACCAGTGTTCCATGCCCGGGAACGCCTGGCCGGCGGAGATGGCCTCGTAGAGCGCGTCCTCGCGGTGTGGGGTGCCGAACTGCTCCCGATAGCCGGAGCGAAAGCGGGCGATGGACTCCTCGTCCAGCGCCAGTTCGCTCATGGGCTTGAGCACCACCCGCGCCAGGTCCCCGGTGGTGCGCTGGGTGACGGGATCGAAGACGCGGATGGACTCCACCTCGTCGCCGAACAGGTCCAGGCGCAAGGGGTCCGGCTGGCCGGGTGGGAACAGGTCCACCAGACCGCCACGCACGGCGTACTCACCCGGCTCCATCACCTGTTCGGAGCGGCCGTAGCCGGTGCGGCCCAGGTAGTGGAGCAGCGCCTCCAGATCCACCGACTCGCCCTTGACCAGGGCGAAGGCGCCTGTCCCCAACGCCTCGCGCGGTGGCACACGCTGGGTGGCGGCATTGACGGTGGTGACCACCAGCAGCGGCGCCCTGGCCGCCTGGCCCGGCGGCAGGGCGGCAAGCCGGGTCAGGCTCTCCAGCCGCCGCGCCAGGATGTCGCGATGGGGCGAGACACGGTCGTAGGGCACGCAATCCCAGGCCGGGATTTCCAGAACCGTGACGTCGGGGGCCAGGAAGCGCGCGGCCTCGGCCACGGTGGCCAGGCGCACGTCGTCGCGCGCCACATGCAGGATGGGCAACCCCTTGCGGGCCCGCGCCATGGCCACCAGGACAAGCGCGTCGTGCCCCTCGGGCATGCCGGCGAGGGTAGTGCGGCCCTTGGTCTCGAACAGGGCCTTTTCGATCTGTCGTTTGAGCAAGAGAAACGGCTTCGCTTTTTTTGAGGGCGAACGCGGACGACGGTCTGTCCGCATGGACGATGGGACCCGCCTCAGCGCGGCACGGGCAAGCGGTACGCCTTGAGGGCCGCGAGCACCGGGGTATCTTGCTCGGCGGGAACGGCGGCACGGTCGAACAGCCAGTCCAGGATATCGGCGTCGGGCGCCTCCAGCAGGGCCTCAAACTGATCCAGTTCAGCCTCGCTCATGCCGGCGACGTTTTCCTCGGCGAAACCACCGACGATCAAATCCGTCTCCTTCATGCCGCGCAGCTTGGCGCGATAGAGAATGCGCTTGCGTCGATCGTCCATGGCTGGCTCCTGGCACCCGATCGCGGCGCACCGTGACGTCCGCGTTCTCGTGTTATATCGGCTGGACTGGCGCCTGTCAGCACACGGCAAAGATTCCCTTGGCACGGCCTTCGCGCCCCCCGTCCCGGCGAGTACCTCTCATGCGTCCCGAAATACTCTATCCCCTGTTTCAGCCCATCGAGGCCCTCAAGGGGGTCGGCCCCCGCGTCGCCCCCCTGGTCACTCGGCTGATGGGTTCGAAGGCTGTCGACGCGCTGTGGCACCTGCCCACGGGCCTCATCGACCGGCGCCAGCGGCCGACGGTCGCCGAGGCCATCCCCGGCACGGTGGCGACCCTGGTGCT
>JANQGN010000081.1 GCA_028277295.1 Rhodospira sp. | reverse complement strand
TAGCCGTAGGGCGAGGAGAAATCGAAATAGAAGTCGATGGGTTCGGGCATGATGAAGATTTCCCTAGTCCCGCATGAGGTCGCGGCTGATGACCATGCGCTGCACGTCCGACGTGCCCTCGTAGATCTGACAGACGCGCACGTCGCGGTAGATCCGCTCCACCGGATGGTCGGCCACATAGCCGTAACCGCCCAGGGTCTGGACGGCGTCGGAGCACACCCGCTCGGCCATCTCGCTGGCGAACAGTTTGGCCATGCAGGCTTCCTTGAGGCAGGGCCGGCCGGTGTCCCGGAGACGCGCGGCCTCCAGCACCAGGTGGCGGGCGGCCTCGATGCGGGTGGCCATGTCGGCCAGGCGGAAGGCCACCGCCTGGTGGTTGGCAATGGCCGTGCCGAAAGCGGTGCGCTCGCGGGCATGATCGCGGGCGTGCTCGAAGGCGGCGCGGGCCATGCCCACCGCCTGGGCGGCGATGCCGATGCGCCCCCCCTCCAGGTTTGCGAGGGCGATGCGGTAGCCCTCGCCCTCGGCGCCGAGCCGCAGGTCGGCCGGCAGGCGCAGGTCGTTCAGCGCGATCTGGCAGGTGTCGGAGGCATGCTGGCCCATCTTCGGCTCGATGCGCACCACCTCCCAGCCGGGTGTGTCGGTGGGCACGATGAAGGCGCTGATGCCCTTGCGGCCGGCGGCCGGCTCGGTGAGCGCGAAGACGATGGCGACCCCGGCGGTGGCCCCGGAGGTGACGAACATCTTGGTGCCCGACAGGACGTAGTGACCATTGCCGTCATGGATCGCCCGGGTCTTCAGGTTGGCGGCGTCGGAGCCCGCCTGCGGTTCGGTCAGGCAGAAGGCGCCGATGCTCTCGCCCGCCGCCATGGGGGGCAGGAAGCGGTGCTTCTGGGCCTCGGTGCCGAATGTCAGGATCGGCATGCAGCCCACCGAGTTGTGCACGCTCATGATAGTGCTGGTGGCGCCGTCGCCGGCGGCGATCTCCTCCAGCGCCAGGGCATAGGCCACATGATCCACGCCGGCGCCGCCCCAGTCCTCCGGCACCAGCATGCCCAGGAAGCCCAGGTCCCCCATGCGCGCCAGGGCATCGCTGGGGACGGCGTGGTCGCGGTCCCAGGCGGCGGCATGGGGCGCCAGGTGGTCACGCGCGAACGCCCGCGCGGTGTCGCGGATGAGGATTTGCTCCTCGCTCAGGTCCATGGTGGACGGGTCTCCTCTCCCTGTCGTCCGTCGTGGCCGCGCCGGTTGCTCCGGCGTCGGCCCGACGGTTCGTTTCTTGGGTCGTGTGGTCCGCGAGGCCGCGCGTTACCAGGGCACCTCCTGGCCGTCGTGGCCATAGAAACGGCCGTTGTCGCTGGGCGTGGCCTGGGCGATCACCCGCCGCAGGCCGGCGATGCTCTCCTCGGGGTCGAGTTGGGCGTGCGGGCCGCCCATGTCGGTCTTCACCCAGCCGGGGTTCAGCGCCAGGCAGGTGATCCCGCGCGGTCCCAGTTCGATGGACAGGGCCTTGATCACCATGTTTGCGCCGGCCTTGGAGGACGCGTAGATCACGATCCCCGGCATGGAACTCGCGCCGACGCTGCCGAACAGGGACGAGATGGTCGCCAGAACCGGGCGCTCGGCGGCCTGGAGGTTGGCGACGAAGGTCTCGGCCACCTTCCAGGGCGCCACCAGGTTGGTGCGCAGCGTGTCCATCCAGGGCGCCACGGGCAGGTCGCCGAAGGCGCCGTCCGGTCCCTGCAACGGGAAGATGCCGGCGTTGTTGATGAGCACGTCGATGGGCCGGCCGGCCAGCGCCCGGCCCAGGGCCGCGAGGGCCGCGTCGTCGGTCACGTCAAGCGCGTGCGCCTCGGCGCCGGTGGCGACGAGGTCGGGGGCGTGGACGGGATCGCGGCAGGTGGCGATCACGTCCCAGCCGTCGGCGCGATACTGCCGGGCGAACTCCAGGCCCAGGCCCCGGCTGGCGCCGGTGATGAGAACGGTTGGCATGCGATGATGTCCTGATTGAGGAACGGAGAGCATCGGGCGGGGACGCCCCCACGCCGATCCCCTTAAGGCTCTACCATGGGATCTCCTGGCCGTCGTAGGCATAGAAACGGCCACTGTCGGCGGGCGTGGCCTGGGCGATCAGGCGGCGCAGGCCGGTGATGCTGGTTTCGGGCGTGACCCAGGCGTTGGGGCCGCCCATGTCGGTCAGCACCCACCCGGGATGCAGGGACAGGCAGATGATGCCGCGCGGGCCGAGTTCGATGGCCAGGCTCTTGACCACCCTGTTCACCGCCGTCTTGGAGGACCGGTAGATCACCGACCCCGGTGAGGCGGCGTCGCCGATGCTGCCCATCTTCGACGAGATCGTGGCCAAGACCGGGCGCTCGGCCTTTAGCAAGTGATCGACGAAGGTCTCGGCCATCTTCCACGGCGCGATCACATTGGTGCGCAGGCAGTCTATCCAGGGGTCGACGGGCACGTTGCCGAACGAGCCTTGTGGTCCCTTGGCGGGGTAGATGCCGGCGTTGTTGATCAGCACGTCGAGAGGCCGGCTGGCCAGGGTCTGCCCCAGGGCCTGGATCGCGGCGTCATCGGTCACGTCCAGGGGATGCACCTCGGCGCCGGTGGCGGCCAGGTCGGGCGCCGTGGCCGGGTCGCGGCAGGTGGCGATGACATCCCAGCCGTCGGCGCGGTACTGGCGGGCGAACGCCAGCCCCAGGCCGCGATTGGCGCCGGTGACGAGAACGGTGGGCATGGCGCGTTCCTTCTTCGTTGGTTGGCGGATGTGTCGTCTGTACCCTCGGACTCGCCGGGTCCGCGAACTCGCAATAAAACCCGTCCTTGCGAGCCGGCACAACTGTATGCGGGCGAAGCGATCCAGGAGCGAACATAGACTCCTGTTGCCCTGGATTGCTTCGGAGCTCACGCTCCTCGCAATGACGACACCATACCATTACGCCATCATCTCCACGGCCATGGCGGTGGCCTCGCCGCCGCCGATGCACAGGCAGGCCACGCCCCGGCGCTGGCCGTGGTGGCGCAGGGCGTTGAGCAGCGTGACGACGATGCGCGCGCCCGAGGCGCCGATGGGATGGCCGAGCGCGCAAGCGCCGCCGTGCACGTTCATCGCCTCATGGGGGATCGCCAGGTCGCGCATCGCGGCCATGGTGACCACGGCGAAGGCCTCGTTGACTTCCCACAGGTCGACGTTGTCGCGGCTCCAGCCGACGCGCTCCAGCAGTGTCTCGATGGCGCCAATGGGCGCGGTGGTGAACCAGTTGGGCGCGCGGGCGTGGGTGGCGTGCCCCACCACCCGGGCGATGGGCGATAACCCCCTGGCCTCGGCCACCGAGGCACGGGTCATCACCAGGGCGGCGGCGCCGTCGGAGATGCTGGAGCTGTTGGCCGCCGTCACCGTGCCGCCCTCGCGAAAGGCGGGCTTGAGCGTGGGAATCTTGTCCGGGCGGGCCAGGCGCGGGTTCTGGTCGGAGTCGATGACCGCCGCGCCCTTGCGGCCCTGGCCGGCGGTGACGGGCGTGATCTCGCGGGCGAACACGCCCGATGCGGTGGCGGACTGGGCGCGTTCCAGCGAGGCGATGGCGAAGGCGTCCTGCGCCTCGCGGGAGAACTGGTAGGCTTCCGCGCAGTCTTCGGCGAACGTCCCCATCAGGCGGCCCGGCTCGTAGGCGTCCTCCAGGCCGTCGAAAAACATGTGGTCGCGCACAGCGCCGTGACCCATGCGATAGCCGCCCCGCGCCTTGTCCAGCAGATAGGGGGCGTTGGTCATGCTCTCCATGCCGCCGGCCACCAGCACGTCGGCCGCGCCGGCGATGAGTTCGTCATGGGCGATCATGGCCGCCTTCATGGCCGAGCCGCACATCTTGTTGACCGTCGTACACCCCGTGGACCACGGCAGCCCGGCGCCATGCGCCGCCTGGCGGGCCGGCGCCTGGCCCAGGCCGGCGGGCAGCACGCAGCCCATGTGCACGCCGTCGACGGTGTCCGCGCCGACGCCGCCATCCCGCATGGCCGCGCGGATGGCCTCGGCGCCCAGGGCCGGGGCGGCGAGGCCAGCCAACTCGCCCTGAAAGCCGCCCATGGGGGTGCGCGCGGCGCCGACGATGACGATGGGGTCGGAGGAAGAGGAGCGGGGATCGGAGGTCATGGCGTCGGCTCTCCTTCGATCAGGGCCTTTTGGGCGATCAGGGCCTTTTGGGCGGGCGCGGCGCCGTCATTGTTTCGCAGCACGAACCGCCGGTAAAGGGCGTCCGCCGCCGCCGGGTCGGGAGCGCCCTCGGGCAGGGCGGCGCAGCGCGCGGCGGCGCTGTCCAGCTCGGCGTTGATCCAGCGATGGAGCGCCGGGTGTGCGCGGGGGCCGCCGGCAAGGAGGCCGTCCAGATCCGCCCGCGCATCCGCGTCCATGGCCGCGCCCGGTCCATCCAGCAGGGCGGGGAGGGGGACCGGCGGCAAGGCGCCGGCCTCCAGCCAGCGCACGGCCAGCAAGGCTCGCGCCGCCTTAACCGATTTCAGGGCGGTGGGGGATTCGCCCCGGTCCAGGTAGCCCGTCAGCGTCTTGCGCGCCTCGTCCCACAGGGCATGACCCAGGGCGCGGCGGGAGTACCCCTCCTCCGCCAATGTCCTGAGCGCCGGTCCCAGGCCCTCCGGGTCGGCCAGCACCGACGGGCTGGCCAGCCAGGACCAAAGCAGCGGGTTGGAGCGCAGCAGCAGCCGACAGCCCTTGCGCAGGTCCCAGCCCCAGGTATCGCCGCCGTCCGCCTGAGGGGGGCCGTCCAGGGCGTCCGGTCGCTCGGCGATGGTCAGGTACCAGTCGGCGGGCCGGACATAGAGGAACCGCACCCCCGGCGCCGCCGCCGTCAGGCTGGCGGGTACCGTGCCCTCCACCGCCTCGCCCACGTGGCAGGCGAAGAGCAGGTGGGCGTTGTGGATATCCAGATAATCAACCAGCCTCTTGATCATGGGGCCTCCATGACCGGGGAGAGGTCTTCGATGAACCTCCGGAATCGAATGAAATCATCAGGAAGGCAGTCGCCGCCCGCAATCAGGTCGATGGCCACGGCGTGTTGGGCGTCCCGTCCCCGGACCGCATTGCCCGAGCGATCGACCACATCGAACGCGGCGTTGACCAAGTGGTTGTACAAGGGCTTCCCGGCCATCAGGTCCCGCCAGCGGCCGTCTCCATGGCGGGGCCGGTCCAACGATCCCATGAACAGGTCGTGGGATCGTTCGAACAGGTCGGAGAGTGTGGTTTCGTCGAGGAGATCGTTGGCGGCTTTCCGCTTTTCGGCCCATTCCGTGCGCTGTCTCAGGCCGTCGAAGGCCCGGTCCTTGCTGGTGAAGGGATCAGGGTTGCGGAACAAAGTGATCCATTCGGCTTTCAAGGTTTCCCGGATCTTCAGGATCACCGCGTTGGCGATGTCCATGAAGACGTGCTTCGCCGCGATGGTTTCGAGTTGGTACGCGATATCCACGTCACGCTTGCGGAACCGGGAACAGTCCAGAAATTCAGCCTCAAGAAAATAGTTCTCGATGGTCCGTCGGCGCCATATTAGTAGGTTGTTTTGTTTGGGGTCGGGAAAATTGTCCCATGTTTTTTCGACGGTTTTGTCGTCAAAGTGATCCCGATCGATCACAAAGTAGTAGTGTGGATGGTACGCATGCAGGGCTCCGGCGGCCGCCCGGATTCCGGAGGACTTGCCCAGGCCCTGGACGCGCGGCGGTGTGTCCTGAAGCAGGCGGTCGATCACAGCAACGTCGATGGACGGCGTGCCATCCTCCGCGGTTTCGCCTTCGACCCAGACGATCGGTTCCGCCCCAGTGCGGACGCTGTCCGGCGATGCTCCGGTCTGAACCGCGATCATTGATCCGGCCCCCGGCGTAACAGGATGCGCTGGCTTTCCGGAACGGCCGCGAACACGTCGGCGGAGTGCGTCGCCAGGATGTACTGGTTCCGCGGCGCGATCTTGTGCAGCCAGCGGACCACCTGTTTGTGCCACTGGGCGTTCAGATGCAGTTCCGGTTCGTCAATGAGGACGATGCAGGGGGAGTCGTGTGTCACGCGCCAGATGAGGAACAGCGTGGAGACGATTTCCTTTTGCCCGGAACTGAGACCGTCGAAGGAAAACGATCCGCCTCCATCAAGCGGCCGGACGCGAAAATCGATGGTGTTTCGGTCTCCGGGCTTCAGTTTGTCCAGTTTCACGTTTGCGAATTGCCCAAGCAGCCGATTCAGCAGGTCGAGCGCTTCTGACGCATCATCATCCGCTATGTCCTCGAACAAACCCGCGTCGCTCATCAACGCGCGGAGCATCTGGTTCTTCGCGGTTGAAGTGGAGGCGTCTCCGTCCCTGGCTGCTCCGTTCGAATGCCAGTCGACACGTGGCGTTCCCTCGATCAGGGCCTGAAGACTCATACCGCCTTCCCTGACCTTCCGGTAGCTGTTCATGTAGAAAATCGGAAAAATAAAAAACGGCTCCGGAAACTCTCCAAAGAGCCCCTGAGACATTTGACCAACAGGCAAATATTTTCCATTTCGTACGAAATCTCTACTGCGAACAAGCTTTAAAATTCCTTTTTCGCTAATATTGCCATCATTAGAAACTGAAATGCCACAAAAATACTGTTTTTGTCTTTCGTCCTGTTGATTGAGCATATAATTCACTTCAATCGCACAATAACCCTCGCCACCTCGAATTGATTTTTCAACAATAGACTTTGTTATTGATTCTGGGAATTTGATCAATCCAAAATTGAAGTCTTCTGCAATGTGTTCAGATGCCGCGATCCAATTCACAAGCCCAATCGCCTCGAACACCGACGTCTTGCCCAGGCCGTTCTCGCTGCCCATGACGCAGATGTCCGGATCGTGGTCGAACGCCGGCTGGGGGAAGTCGATCACCAGGTGATCGATCCCCTTGAAGTTGGTGATCTGGATGCGGTTGAGGCGGATGCGTGGCGGCATGGTCTGTCTCGCGGGCTGCCCAGGGGTGTTCGCTTACCCCCGACGGATCGGCCCGATCATAGAGTGTCAGGCGGGCCGGCGCATCCTGGCCCGCAATCAGGTGCCTTACATCGTCTCCGCGAACAGCTCGCGGCCGATGAGCATGCGCCGCACCTCGCTGGTTCCGGCGCCGATCTCGTAGAGCTTGGCGTCGCGCAGCAACCGGCCGGTGGGATATTCGTTGATGTAGCCGTTGCCGCCCAGGACCTGGATCGCCTCCAGGGCCATCCAGGTGGCCTTTTCCGAGGCGAACAGGATGGCGCCGGCGGCGTCCTTGCGGGTGGTCTCTCCCCGGTCGCAGGCCTTGCCGACGGCGTAAACATAGGCTTTGGCGGCGTTCATGGTGGTGTACATGTCGGCCAGCTTGCCCTGCATGAGCTGGAACTCGCCGATCGCCTGGCCGAACTGCTTGCGTTCGTGAACATAGGGCAGCACCACGTCCATGCAGGCGTCCATGATGCCCAGGGAGCCGCCGGCCAGCACCACCCGCTCGTAATCCAGGCCGCTCATGAGCACGCGGACGCCGCCGTCGACGGTGCCGAGCACGTTCTCCTCTGGAACCTCGCAGTCCTCGAACACCAGTTCGCAGGTGTTGGAGCCACGCATGCCCAGCTTGTCCAGCTTCTGGGCCGTGGAAAAGCCCTTGAAGCCCTTCTCGATCAGGAAGGCGGTGATGCCGCGCGGGCCGGCGTCGGGCGTTGTCTTGGCATAGACCACCAGCGTGTCGGCGTCGGGGCCGTTGGTGATCCACATCTTGCTGCCATTGAGGATATAGAGATCGCCCTTTTTCTCCGCCCGGGTGCGCATGCTCACCACGTCGGAACCCGAGCCGGGCTCGCTCATGGCCAGCGCGCCCACGTGCTCACCGGTGATCAGCCTGGGCAGATAGCGGGCCTTCTGTTCCACATTGCCATTGCGGCGGATCTGGTTCACACACAAGTTGGAGTGCGCTCCGTACGACAGACCCACCGATGCCGAGGCTCGGCTGATCTCCTCCATCGCGACGATGTGCTCCAGGTATCCCATGTCCGCGCCGCCGTATTCCTCCTCCACGGTCAGGCCCAGGACGCCCAGGTCGCCCAGCTTCCGCCACAGGTCGGCGGGGAACAGGTTGTCCCGGTCGATGTCGGCGGCGCGCGGGGCGATCTCGGTGGCGGCGAAGGCGGCGACCGAGTCGCGCATCATCTCGGCGGTTTCGCCAAGGTCGAAGTTCAGGAAGGGGAAGGTGGTCACGGACTGTCTCCTCGTCCCTGTCTGGCATGCTGTTGTG
>JANQGN010000059.1 GCA_028277295.1 Rhodospira sp. | reverse complement strand
TGCTGTTGGGGCTGACCCAGGCCGGTTACCAGGGGCTCTACTTCGGCGCCGTGGCGCGGGCCGGGGTGACCCTGGCGACGCTGCTGGCCCTTTGCGCGGCGCCCGTTCTGGTGGCCGTGCTGGCGCGGGTGACGCTCCGCGAACCCCTGGGACCCCGCACCCTGATGGCGGTTGCCCTGTCGGTGGTGGGCGTGGCGCTGTTGGTCGGGGTGCCCGGGCCGATGCGGGCCGACGCCGCGACCGTGGGTCTCGGCCTGGCCATGGCGGGCGGCGCGGCCTTGAGCTACGCCGTGTTCACCCTTGTCAGCCGTGCCCTGGCTGGTCGCCATCACCCGGCCCGCATCGTTGCCCTGGGCTTCGGGGCCGGCGCGGTGGTGCTGGCGGGCATCGCCGGGATCGCGGGACTTGGCAGCGGTCGGCCCTTCTGGCCGGAGTCCGGGGCCGGCTGGGGGCTGGTGCTGTACATGGGCCTGGTGCCCACGGCGTTCGCCTATGTCCTGTTTGTGTGGGGGATGCGCCGGGCCACGGCCGCGGGGGCGGCGGTGGTCACGATGCTGGAGCCGCTGACCGCCGCGCTCCTGGCCTGGGTCCTGTTCAGCGAGCGCCTGGGACCCTTGGGCCTGGTGGGCGGTGGCCTGCTGCTGGGCGCGGTGATGGTGTTGGCGCTGCGGCGGTGATGGAGTCAGGTGGGGCGGTCCAGGGGCCGCCCCCTACGCCGTCACGCTGGCCTGGATCACGGCAACAATGTCGTCGACCACGCCGGAGACCAGGGCGTCGTCCTCGCCCTCGGCCATCACCCGGATCAAGGGCTCGGTGCCGGACTTGCGGATCAGCACCCGACCCCGCTCGTTCAATCGCGCCTCCCCGGCCGAAATGGCCGCCACCACGGGATCGAGGGTCAGCACCTCGGCCGGCGAGCGGGCGCCAGCGACGCGCACATTGCGCAGCACCTGGGGCAGGGGCTCGAACACCCGCAGCGCCGCGCTGGCCGGTTGGTCCCCCTGGACCAGGGCCGCCAGTACCTGCAGCCCAGCGGCCAGGCCGTCGCCGGTGGTGCCGCCGGTATCGCTGATATCGGACAGGACGATGTGCCCGGATTGCTCGCCACCCAGGTTAAAGCCCGCGGCGCGCATGTGCTCGACCACATAGCGGTCGCCCACGGGGGTCCGCGCCAGGGTCAGGCCCAGGTCGGCCAGGTGGCGTTCCAGGCCCAGGTTGGACATCACCGTCGCCACCACGCCACCACCCGTCAGGCGCCCGTCGTCACGCCAGGCGCGGGCGATCACCGCCAGCACCTGGTCACCGTCCACCAGGTCGCCCTTCTCGTTGGCCAGGACCACGCGGTCGGCGTCGCCGTCCAGCGCCAGGCCCAGGTTGGCGCCGTGCTCCACCACCGCGCGGCGCATGGCGTCGGTGGCCAGCGAGCCTCGGTCGCGGTTGATGTTGAAGCCGTCCGGATCCACGCCCAGGGGGATGACCTCGGCGCCCAGTTCCCACAGCACCTTGGGCGCCACCCGGTAAGCGGCGCCGTGGGCGCAGTCGAGCACGATCTTCAGGCCGTCCAGGCGCAGCCCGCGCGGGAACGTGGTCTTGACCGCCTCGATGTAGCGGCCACCGGCGTCGTCCAGGCGGCGCGCCCGGCCCAGGGCATCCGGCGCCACGCGCCGGGACTCGAGGCCGTTTTCGAGCAAGTGCTCGATCTCCGCCTCGGCGGCGTCGGACAGCTTGTAGCCGTCCGGCCCGAACAGCTTGATCCCGTTGTCCTGATAGGGATTGTGCGAGGCCGAGATCATGAC
>JANQGN010000057.1 GCA_028277295.1 Rhodospira sp. | reverse complement strand
TCCCTGGAGGCTCGTCGCACCATGTCGTTCACGCGAGTCGCGTTCCTGCTGGCGGTCATGACCGGCCTGTTCCTGACCGTCGGCTATATGATCGGCGGCCCCGGCGGCATGATCATCGCCTTGCTGATCGCCCTGGGCATGAACTTTTTCGCCTACTGGAACTCGGACAAGGTGGTGTTGTCCATGCATGGCGCCCGCGCGGTCACCGAGCGCGACGCCCCCCAACTCGTCGGCCTGGTGCGTGGGCTGGCCGCCCGCGCCGACCTGCCCATGCCGCGCGTCTATATCATTGACACGCCCCAGCCCAACGCCTTCGCCACAGGCCGCGACCCGAACAACGCGGCGGTCGCGGCCACCACCGGCCTGCTCAGCATGATGACGCGCGAGCAGGTGGCCGGGGTCATGGCTCATGAACTGGCGCATGTGAAGCACCGCGACACCCTGACCATGACGATCACGGCGACCATCGCCGGGGCCATCGGCATGCTGGCCAACTTCGCGTTCTTCTTTGGTGGCAACCGCGACACCCCGCTGGGCGGACTGGGGGCGATCCTGGTCGCGATCCTGGCGCCCCTCGCCGCCATGATCGTGCAGATGGCCATCTCCCGGCACAACGAGTACAACGCCGACGCCGAGGGCGCGCGCATCTGCGGCAACCCGCACTGGCTGGCCGACGCCCTGGAGCGTCTGGAGCAGGGGGCCCGGCGCATCGACAACCATGCCGCCGAGCGCAACCCGGCCACGGCCCATCTGTTCATCGTCAATCCGCTGCACGCCCACAAGCATGACAGCCTGTTCAGCACCCACCCGGCCACCGCCAACCGGGTGCGGGCCTTGCGGGAGATGGCGGCCGCTGGTGGTGGTGTTGGCGGCGGTGGTGGCGCGGGCGCGGGCGGGCGCTCGCCGTCGCGCATCCCGCCCAGCGGCGGCGCCCGGGTGGGACGGCGGCGCGGCCCGTGGGGGTGAGACCCAGGGGACCTGAAGGGCGCCGACCTCGGATGACGGATCTGCTAAGGGTCCGGGACGTCGAGGGAGATCCTTCCCGTCCTTCGGACGCTCAGGATGAGGTTAAATTGTTCAAGATAACCTCATCCCGAGCGAGCCCCCGCGTCCATCCTTCAGATGGACACGGTTCCACACTCTACGGCGACGCGGAGCGTCGCCTGGGCGAGCCGAGGGATCTCCATCGTGTCGCGCATCCCTATCCGTTAACCTGAGCCCGCTGCCTTTGGGGGGGACCCGCGCGTCCCTTGACCGCCTGGCATCGGCGGCGTAAGCGGAGCGCATGAACACACGCCTTGCCGCCCTGGCCGTGCTGCGCCAGGTGCTCGACCGCCGCCGCCCGCTGGATGAGGGGCTTGGCGGGGCGGTCGCCGGTCTGGAGGCCCGTGACCGCGCCTTCGTCCACACCCTGGTCGCCCATACCCTGCGCCATCTGGGCCGCCTCGACGCCCTTCTGGACCGCTGCCTGAGCCGCCCGCTGCCCGACAAGGCGCGGCCGGTGCGCCATGTCTTGCGCCTGGGCGCGGCCCAGCTTCTGGTGTTGGGCATCCCGCCCCACGCCGCCGTCAGCACCGCCGTCGAGCTGTGCATCGCCGCCCGGCAAGGGGGGCACAAGGGGCTGGTGAACGCCATTCTGCGGCGCCTGGACCGCGAGGGGCGGGGCTGGTGGGACGCCCAGGACGGTCCGCGCCTGAACACGCCGGACTGGCTGTGGGATGCCTGGACGGTGGCCCATGGCGAGGCCAAGGCCCGGGCCATCGCCGACGCCCACCAGAGCCCGGCGCCGCTGGACCTGACCCCGCGCGATCCCGCCGAGGCGCCCGTCTGGGCGGACCGGCTGGGCGCCGCGCTGTTGCCCACCGGCAGCCTGCGCCTGCCCGCCGACCATGCTCCGGTCCCCGACCTGCCCGGCCATGATGCGGGCGCCTGGTGGGTGCAGGACGCCGCCGCCGCCCTGCCGGCGCGCCTGCTGCGGCCCGCCCCTGGGATGCGCGTCGCCGACCTGTGCGCGGCCCCGGGCGGCAAGACCCTGCAACTGGCGGCGGCCGGCGCCGAGGTGGTGGCCGTGGACCGGTCCGAGTCCCGCCTCGCGCGGCTGCGTGAGAACCTGGCGCGCACGGGCCTGGGCCCGCGGGTGCGGGTCGAGGCCGCCGACGCCCTGACCTGGACCGGGGGGGTGTTCGACGCCGTGCTGCTGGACGCGCCGTGCTCGGCCACCGGCACGCTCCGGCGCCACCCGGACGGCCTGTGGCTGAAGACACCCGACGCCATCCCCGCCCTGGCCGAGGCTCAACGGGCCTTGCTCATGGCGGCGGCGGACCGGCTGCGCCCGGGCGGGGCGCTGGTCTATGCCGTGTGCTCCCTGCAACCCGAGGAGGGGCCGGCGGTGGTCGAGTCGGTGCTGTCGGCCCGGCCCGGCCTGCGGCGCGATCCCGTGACGGCCGGCGAGGTGGCGAACCTGGCCGGCGTGCTCACCCCGGACGGCGACCTGCGAACCCTGCCCTGCCACCTGGCCGATCAGGGCGGCATGGACGGGTTCTACGCGGCTCGGTTGGAGTGCAAGAGATGATCGACGCTGAAAGAGTGTACCATGCCGCATTTCGTCACATTTTTTATGTGGTATTAACGCAGGGCTGAAGCGCGTGCTTACGATCGCGGGCTCTGCTTTGGCCTGCACGACACAACGTTTTTTGCTCGAAAGGACACTCCATGATCCTGAGATACGCCGCCGTCCTCGCCGCCGCGATGGTCGTCGCCCCGGCCTCCGCCCAGGCGCAGAATTATCCCAACAACAGTTGCTATCTGTCCGATGGATCCCAGTATTACATGCGGGCCTTTCGCAGTGGCCGCATGATCGAGGAACGGGGTATCTGCGACGAAAGCGGACAGAGCCGCGATATCCCCATGACCATTAACGGTTATGAGGTCTATCTGAGTCAAAGGGACTTCGATTGGCTGATCAGCATGGCGGGAGTCGAGGTGTTGCTGGTGCGGGTTAACAAGCAGACGGGCCAACGCTGGAACCTCGGTCGCTA